>NZ_CP166990.1:1200000-1500000 GCF_046197865.1 Methanobrevibacter sp. DSM 116169
ATTTAGAATAATTGATACTATGAAAACATTAAAAACTATGGAAGAAAAAATAAAGACATTAATTGCATGTTCTTTATTTAATTTTGTCCTAACTTTTGTTATTCAACAATTATTTAATTATCCTATTATTGAGACTCAAATAACAAATGGATTGCCTCTAGTTTATGGATTATTATTTGGAATTTATGGTAGTTTGGGAATTATACTTGGTGGATTAGTTTCAAATATTTATTATGGTTTTTCTCCTGAATTAATATTATTTATAGCAGTAATGCAATTTGTTGGATCATATCTACCTTATAAGCTATGGTATAGTTTTAATTTATCTGGAGAAATTAAATTACCTCGATTTAATAATGTTAAAAGTATCTTAAAATTTATTGTAATTATTTTAGTAACTGCAATAATTGTATCAGGATTATTCGATTATGCAATGACCTTTAATTCTATTCCAAATCTTATCCACATGAATACATTAGATTTTGTTTTCAATATATTTGATTATTCGATGATTTCAGGAATAACATTAATAACAATAGCTAATTATTATGAAATACGCATTTTAAAACCAGTAGCTAAAAAAACTAATAAAAATTATTTAAAAATATTTAATGGATTATTAGCTATTGGGTTTACAATTTGTTTTATACATTTAATTTATGGTATTTTAACAGGAAATACATCCCATGATGAGTTATTAGGTATTATAGCTTATATTTCCATATTTATTTATTGTTTTAAACCCATAACTACAAAAGTCAATTATAATATAAGTACAAAGACTAGTTTAACAGAAAAATTAATCATATATTTTATAATAATTCTTTTAGCTTTAGCAATTGTAATATCCGTCATTTTTTATTTTAATATTCCTCATAATGAACATATTCATATTGAATTTTGGAGTGTGATGTATACTTATATTGCTATAATTCTTGTTGTTTTTTATATATTTTCAATTATTGTATTAAGATATATAGAAAAAAAGGTTGCTATTCCTATTGAATCTTTATCTAGATTAACAAAAAATTATGTTGATTCGTACCAAAATAATGAAAATAAATCCTATGAAATAGCTAGAACTTGTGAAGAATATAATGATGATAGAAGTGAAGTTGGAATACTTACTAATTCTTTTAAAAATATGGTAGATGATTTTGAAGTATATACTGATGAACTTAAAACGATTACATCTGAGACAGCGAAAATTAAAACAGAATTAGAAATAGCTAAAAAAATTCAACTTTCTGCAATAACTAAAAAATTTCCCCCATTATTTGAAACAAATAATATAAATATTTATGGAACTATTGTATCTGAGAAGGATATTGGAGGAGATTTTTATGATTTCTTTTATATTGATAATAATCATTTAGCTATTGTAATAGCTGATGTATCAGGTAAAGGAATTCCAGCTGCTTTATTTATGATAGTTACAAAAACTCTACTTCAAAAATTAACCTATCTTGGAAAAAGTCCTAGTGAAGTTTTTGAATATGCTAATAATGATCTTTATGAAGACCATGAAGCAAATATGTTTGTAACAGCATGGATGGGAATATTAGAAATAGATACAGGAAAATTAACATATGTTAATGCAGGCCATAAAACTCCATTAATTAAAGATTCTACAAATAAATATCAAGAACTTCCAACTAAAACAGGATTAGTTCTTGGAGTTAGAGAAAATACAAAATATAAAGAAAATATAATTTATTTAAAGAAAAAAGATAGATTATTTTTATATACAAACGGGATTATTGATGCAATTGATAAAAATAAAAGTCCATTTGGAAAAGATCGTCTAATTAACATATTAAACTCAAATATTTATACTAAAATAGATAATTTAATTTTTAATATTAAAAAAGAAGTAGATAGTTTTACAGGCGAAGTTGATTTATTAGATGATATTGCTATGCTAATAGTAGAATACAATAAAAATAACGATAACAATGATAAATAATTTAAAACATGAAAGTTTAGGAAAAAAGATTTTCGTAAGTTTAATCTGTGCCTTAATTTTTATTATATTATCATATCCTTTATCTTTTATTTATCCAATTCCAGGAATTAGTGAATATAAGCCTTCAGGTGCAATAGCTCCTGCTTTCGGACTAATGTTTGGCCCATGGGGAGCAATCGGTTCAGCTATTGGTGCTTTTATAATTGATATGTCCCTAGGTTATGATATTGAAGTATGTTTAATACTTTCTTTATTCAGATTTTTATATGCTTATATTCCATATAAATTATGGTATACCTTTAGCTATCATGGTAGTATTACAGTTCCTCGATTAAATACTGTAAAAAACTTAATAAAGTTCGTATTAATAACACTTCTAAATAGTACATTAATGACTTGGTTATATGGATTTTATACTGAAATGATTAGTTATGTTCCCATTGCATCGTTTGTAACAATATTATGGGAAATTAATTCACTAGATTTTACTTTATTATTTGGAACTATATTATTAACTTTAGCAAGTATATTTAAATTTAAATTATATATTCCTGAGAAAAAAAATAATCCAATATTTTCACATAATTTTTACAATGTTATTATAATAATTGCACTTAGTATAGCAATCATATATACGATTTATTCATATTTTTATATACCATTATATAATGGATTAATATTTGGAACAATATACATCCTTTTAATAATAATATTAGCATTTAAACCTATAACTGAGAAGGTTAAAATAAAAGATAATACAGTTCAAATGTCTATTACAGAAAAATTAATAACATTTTTCATAACAATTGGTACTATTATTGTCATTTTAGCAGGTATAATATTATTTATAGAAAATAGTCCCCATTATATATCAAATTTTGGATCAGTAGATGTATTGTTTGTAAATCTAGCTATAATTTTATTTATTTTTTATTTAGTAGTTATTTATGTTTTATCTAAAATTGAAAAAGAAATTACATTACCTATTGAATCTATATCATCAGCAACAAACGAATATATAAATAGTAAAAATAAAATGGAAGATTCAAAAGAAATAATTAATCAAATCAAAAAGGATAAGCCCGATAATACAGAAATAGGAATTCTTGCAAACTCTTTTATTAAAATGATTAGTGATTTAAAAACATATATGCAAAAATTAAAAAAAGAAACAAATGAAAAAGAAAAATTTAATACTGAATTAGAAATAGCTAAAAAAATTCAAGACAAAGTAATTTCAAAAAAATTTCCAACAATTGAAGAATTAGACTTATATGGAATAAATATATCTGCAAAAGAAATTGGAGGAGATTTTTATGATTTCTTTTTTATAGATAATAATCATTTTGCTATTGTAATAGGAGATATTTCTGGTAAAGGAATACCTGCATCATTATTTATGCTAAAAACTAAAACATTAATTAAAAACTATATGCATTTTAAAAAATCCCCTTCTGAAGCCTTTTTTGATGTAAATAATTCTTTATGCGAAAATAATGATGAAAATATGTTTTTAACGGCTTGGATTGGTATTTTAGAAATTAATACAGGTAGATTAGTTTATGTTAATGCTGGACATACTCCTCCATTAATTAAAAAAGGAAAATCATTTGAATGGTTAAAATCAGCATCAGGATTAGTTTTAGGTGCAGAAAAAAATAAAAAATTCTCTGAAAACGAAATTACATTAAATAAAAATGATGAAATATTTTTATATACAGATGGTATAACTGATGCAAATAATATTAAAAAAGAATTTTTTGGATCAGAAAGATTAATATCATTATTAAATGAAAATTCGAAACTGAATATTAAATCATTAGCAAATAAAGTAAAAAATGAAATTAATAAATTTTCAGAAGGTACTGAGCAGTTTGATGATATATGTTTACTAATTTTAAAATATAAAAAATAATTAAAAATTTTTTCATAAAAAAGTGTAAATTTTATTTTATAAAAAACATTTAAGAAAATAGATAATATGAGGACATTGAAAACATTAAAAGGAAAAATAAAGACTTTATTAGCATGTGCTTTATTTAATTTTTTATTAACTTTTATTATTCAACAATTTTTTAATTATCCTCTTGTTGCAACTCAAATAACAAATGGATTACCTTTAATTTATGGATTATTATTTGGAATTTATGGTACTATAGGAATTATACTTGGGAGCTTAATTTCAAATATTTATTATGGTTTTCCGGTTGAATTAATACTAGCTATTGCAATTATGCAATTTATTGCATCTTATCTACCATATAAATTATGGTATAGTCTTAATTTATCTGGGGAAATTAAATTACCAAGATTTAACAATGTTAAAAGTATTTTAAAATTTATTGTTATTACATTAATAACTGCTATAATTGTTTCAAGTATGTTTTGCAATATAATGGAATTTTATTACTTTCCAAAGACAGTCCATATGAATAGCATAGATTTTGTTTTAAATATGTTTGATTATTCGATGATTGTTGGAATAACCTTAATAACAATAGCTAATTATTATGAACTGCATATATTAAAACCTGTAGTTAAAAAAATCAATGCAAATTATTCAAAAATATTTAATATAATATTAGCTTTTGGTTTTATGCTTTGTTTTATACATTTAATATATAGTGTAGTAATAGTAAATGAATCTCATAATGATGCATTAAGAATTCTGGCTTATCTTTCTGTGCTTATTTATTGTTTTAAACCTATAACTACTAAAATTAACAAAAATACTAATACCAGAACCAGTCTAACAGAAAAATTAATTATCTATTTTATTATAATTCTTTTAACTTTAGCAATTGTAATAACTATAGTTTTTTATTTTAATATTCCTCAAATCGAACATGATCATGTAAAAATTTGGAATGTGATGTATACTTATATCGCTATAATCCTTGTTGTTTTTTATATATTTTCAATACTTGTATTGAGATATATAGAAAAAAGAATTACAATCCCAATGGAATCATTATCTACATTAACAGAAGATTATATAAATTCTTATTCAGAAAATCAAAAGAAATCTAATGAAATAGTTGAAAAATGTACTAAATATAATGATGATAGAAGTGAAATTGGAATACTTACTAATTCTTTTAAAAATATGGTAAGTGATTTTGAAATATATGCTGAAGAGTTAAAAAAGATTACAACAGAAAAAGAAAAAATTAAAACAGAATTAGAAATAGCTAAAAAAATACAAAGTTCTGTAATTACTAAAAAATTCCCTCCTTTATTTGAAACTAATCCAGTTAATGTTTTTGGAACTTTTATATCTGAGAAGGATATTGGAGGAGATTTTTATGATTTCTTTTATATTGATGATAATCATTTAGCTATTGTAATAGCTGATGTATCAGGTAAAGGAATTCCAGCAGCTTTACTAATGATGGTTACAAAAACTTTAATTCAAAAGTTAACACATCTTGGAAAAAGCCCTAGTGAAGTTTTTGAATATGCTAATAATGATTTTTATGAAGACAATAAATCAAAAATGTTTGTAACAGCATGGATGGGAATATTAGAAATAGATACAGGAAAATTAACATATGTTAATGCAGGCCACCTTTTACCATTAATTAAAGATTCGACAAATAAATACAAGGAATTACCATCAAAAACAGGATTGGTTCTTGGTGGTAGACAAAATACCCAATACAAAGAAAATATTATTTATTTAAAAAGAAAAAATAGATTATTTTTATATACTAATGGAATTACAGATGCTATAGATAAAAATAAAAATTCTTTCGGAAAAGATCGTTTAATAAACTTATTAAATTCGAATATTTATACAAAAATTGACAATTTAACATTCATTATTAAAAAAGATATTGATAGCTTTACTGGAGATATAGAATTATTAGATGATATTGCTATGTTAATAATTGAATATAATAAAGGTGATAGTGATGAATAATAATTTAAAAAAGGAAAGCTTAAAAAAGAAAATTATTACAAGCTTAATTTGTGGACTTGTTTATATACTATTAACAATTCCAATAAATTTTATTTACCCTATTCCTGGAATTAGTGAATATGAACCAATATCTGGAATAAATCCCGTATTTGGAATATTATTTGGTCCCTGGGGAGCTATTGGAATAACTATTGCTAGTTTAATTACCCATTATTTAATGGGTTATGCTGTAGATGTATGTTTAATACTTAGTTTATTCCAATTTTTATATGCTTATATCCCATATAAATTATGGTATTCATTTAATTTTACTGGAGAAATTACAACTCCTAGATTAAATACTGTAAAAAACTTAATAAAGTTGATACTAATAGCTATTATAAATAGTACATTAATGACTTTCTTACATGGATTTTATATGGATGTAATCAATTATGTTGATTTTCCTTCATTTATAACTCTATTATGGGAACTTAATTCTCTAGATTTTACCCTTATATTTGCAACTATAATAATAACACTTGCAAGTATATTTAAATGGAAATTATATATTCCAGAGAAGAATAAAAAGCCTATATTTCCACCAAATTTCTATAATATTATTCTAATTATTGCACTTAGTCTTGGAATAACATATATAATCTATTCTTATTTATTTGAACCTCTTTATAATGGGTTAATATTTGGAACTATATATGGTATTTTACTTATAATATTAGTATTTAAACCTGTAACTGAAACTATTAAAATAAGAAATTATAATGGAAAAACAACCATTACAGAAAAACTAATATTATTTTTCATAGCAATCGGTACTATTATTGCTATTTTAGCAGGAGTAATATTAGTTATTGAAAATACTTCTTATAATGTAGAAATATTTGGATTTTCTACAGTATTATTTGTAAACCTTGCTATAATTTTATTTATTTTTTATTTAGTAGCTATTTATGTATTATCAAAAATTGAAAAAGAAATTACATTGCCTATTGAATCTATATCATCTGTAACAAATGAATATATAAATAGTAAAAATAAAATGGAGGATTCTAGAGAAATAATTAATAAAATTAAAAAAGATAAACCAAATAATACAGAAATAGGGATTCTTGGTGATTCTTTTATTAAAATGATTAGTGGTTTAAAAGTTTATATGCAAGAATTAGAAAAAGAAACAAAAGATAAAGAAAGATTAAAAACAGAATTAAAAGTCTCTAAGACGATTCAAAATTCAATAATTTCAAAAGAATTTCCTAAATCTAAAGAATTTGATATATATGCAATAAATAAATCTGCAGATGAAATTGGAGGAGATTTTTATGATTTCTTTTTTATAGATAACAATCATTTTGCATTTATAATAGCTGATGTTTCAGGTAAGGGAATACCTGCTGCATTATTTATGCTAAATACAAAAACATTAATTAAAAACTATGCATATTTTAGGAAATCTGCTTCTGATACTTTTTATCAAGTAAATAATTCATTATATGAAAATAATGATGAAAGTATGTTTGTAACTGCATGGATGGGAATATTAGAACTAGATACAGGACAATTAGTTTATGTTAATGCAGGACATAATTCTCCGTTAATTAAAAAAGAAGATCACTTTGAATGGTTAAAATCTAAAAATGATTTAGTTTTAGGTGCAAAAGAAAATCAAGAATATGAAGAACATAAAATACAATTAAATAAAAATGATGAATTATTTTTATATACTGACGGAGTAATTGATGCAAATAATACTAAAGGAGAATTTTTCACATCAAATCGTTTAATTAAACTTTTAAATGAAAATTCATCTTTATCAATTGAGCCATTAATAATAAAAATAAAAGATGAAGTTAATAAATTCTCAAAAGGTGAAAGCCAATTTGATGATATAACATTATTAGGATTAAAATATAAAAAATAGCTTTATTTTAAATTTTGAACAAAGCTATTAATTTTTTCATCTATTTGACCATCTGTATCTTTTGAAGTAACAACCATTGTTTTAACAGGCCCTTTATTTAAAATTTTAGCCATATCTTTAAAAGTATTACCTTCACTAGAGCCACATGTTGCAATAAATGCTACATTATTAAATTTATCCCTATTTTCTTTAATATAAGTTAATATAGGAGTAGACATAGTTCCAGCCCACACAGGGGTGGCTATTATTGTAAGATGAAAATCAGATGGATCTTTTAAAGTTGGTTCAATGTTTGCAGGTTTTTTTCTTAATGCATCTAAAGCAGATAAAAAATAGTTTAAAGAACCTGATCTATCTTTTTTATCAATAATGTCCTCTATTTTACAATTTAGCTCTTTTTGAATATCCATAGCTAAAAGTTTAGTTATATTTGTTCTTGAATAATATACTACCAATGTTCCCATAAATAACTCCTCCAATTATTTTTTCAAACCTTTTAAATTAAATAATTTATTCCTAAGCTCTGCAGCTCTTTCAAAATCCAAACTAGTAGCTGCTTCTTTCATGTCCTCTTCTAAATCTTTAATAAGTAATCTAAGTTCATCTTTAGAAATTTTAGCTACATCAACTCCTTTTTCATATTTTTCAATATCTTTTTTACGTTCTTTAAGTGACCTATAAGTAGATTTAGGCGTGATATTATTTTTCTTATTATATGCAAGTTGTAATTTACGTCTTTTATTTGTAAGATTTAATGCATTTTGAACTGAATCAGTCATATCATCTACATACATTATAACATTACCATTAACATTTCTTGCAGCTCTTCCAATAGTCTGTACTAAAGATGTTTCACTTCTTAAGAATCCTTCTTTATCTGCATCTAAAATAGCTACAAGTGATACCTCAGGTAAATCAAGACCTTCTCTTAAAAGATTTACACCAACTAAACAATCAAATGTACCTCTTCTTAAATCATCGATAATTTCGATTCTTTCTAATGTATCAATTTCAGAATGAAGATATCTTACTTTAATACCAATTTTAGCATAATAATCAGTTAAATCTTCAGCCATTCTTTTTGTTAAAGTTGTAACAAGTACTCTTTCATCCTTTTTAGCTCTTTTTTGGACTTCACCAAGTAAATCTTCAACTTGTCCTTTAACTGGCCTAATTATAATTTCTGGATCTACAAGTCCTGTTGGACGAATAATTTGTTCTACAACATTTTGACTTCTTGAAATCTCATAATTAGCTGGAGTAGCTGATACATATAGCATTTTATATGTACAATGCTCAAATTCATCAAAACGTAATGGCCTATTCTCTTTAGCAGATGGCAATCTAAAACCATGATCAACTAATGTTTCTTTACGAGCTCTATCACCATTATACATCCCTCTAATTTGAGGAATTGTTACATGTGATTCATCAATAATAGTTAAAAAATCATCTGGGAAATATTTTAAAAGAGTATATGGTGTTTCTCCCCATTTTCTTCCAGATAAATGCATAGAGTAATTTTCAATTCCAGGACAATATCCCATTTCATGAAGCATTTCTATATCAAATCTAGTTCTTTGTTCTAATCTTTGAGCTTCTAATAGCTTTCCAGAAAGATTTAATTCGTTTAATCTTTCATCAAGCTCTTGATTAATATCTCTTAATGCTTTATCCATCTTATCTTGACCAACAACGAAATGTTTTGCTGGAAAGATCATATATCTTTCAAGAGATTCTTCTTTTTTACTTGTTACAGGATCAATTAAACTAATTGCATCAATTTCATCACCAAAAAGTTCTATTCTAATTGGTGGTGTTCCATGAACTGGATTAATTTCAATTACATCTCCACGAACTCTAAATTGACCTCTTGCAAATTCAATATCATTCCGCTCATATTGCATGAAAATTAATCTTTTTAAAATATCACTTCTTTCATAATTATCTCCAACAGAAATTCCAAATGCAAATTCCCCATAATCTTCAGGTGATCCTGCACCATAAATACATGAAACACTTGATACTACAATAACATCATCACGAGATAAAAGAGATTGTGTTGTAGAATGTCTCATCATATCAATTTCATCATTTATTGATGCTTCCTTATCAATAAAAGTATCTGTTCTTGGAACATATGCTTCAGGTTGATAATAATCATAATAAGAAACATAATATTCAACAGCATTATCTGGGAAAAATTCTTTAAACTCCTCATATAATTGAGCAGCTAATGTTTTATTATGTGAAATAATTAAAGTTGGTTTTTGAACCTTTTCAATAACATTAGCCATCGTAAATGTTTTGCCTGAGCCTGTTACACCTAAAAGAGTTTGCTCATTAAAATTATTCTTAATTCCATTAACTAATGAATCAATAGCTTTTGGTTGATCTCCTAAAGGTTTATATGAACTATTTAATTTAAACTTCTTCATGATAAAATCTCTAAAATAAAAAAAATCTAATTAAATATATGTCTTTAATATTATAAGTAAATAACGACAGCAGAAAAAAAATAATATGAAAAATTAATTTAATACAAGTTCAAAACTTATATTATGAAAAGGTGCTTCACAACATGGAGTTACACGTTGATTATTAATAGTAAATTTGCCAAATTTATTAAGATTAGTTTCTAAATCTTTAGAAATAGAATTAACCAATTCATCATTATAAATTCTTAAGCTACCTATAAAA
This sequence comes from Methanobrevibacter sp. DSM 116169, assembly GCF_046197865.1. Taxonomy (GTDB): domain Archaea; phylum Methanobacteriota; class Methanobacteria; order Methanobacteriales; family Methanobacteriaceae; genus JAHKLT01. The sequence goes on from NZ_CP166990.1 coordinate 1,210,507, forward strand.
GAAACTCCTTTATTAGTATTTAAAACAGCTACACTATCAAAATCATATGGTTCATTATTTTTCTTTAAAATTTCTTTAGCTATTTTAATAATTTCTTCTTTTGTTTCATTTTTATCAAGCATTTAAATCACATAAAAAATTTAGTTAATTATGATTATAATTTAAAAGTATTTAATTTTATTGTAAATTTTATTAAAAAAACGAAATATATTTAAAAGTTTAAAAACAAAAATACATTAGGTTGAAAACCATATAAGTTTCGAGGTGATAAAATGAAACGATGGATACTTGTTGGATTAATAGCTATTGCAGTAGTCGTGCTAGTATTTCTTTCATCAACAGTCTTATTTTTGGCTGAAGATGAAACTGAAGGATCAATTCCTGGTGTAGATATGGCTGCAGTATGGCAAATCCCAGAAGGCTTCCAATGGATATATCCTGGAAGTTCAAAAAGTGCTAATGGCCACACATTACATAATATTCACATGGAAGATGGTGATCCTTACCAATATGCAAAGCAAATAATGGAATATACATATAATATTTCGCCAAATATTTGTGTTGTAATCAACAATGATGCAGCTGAAAGTATGTTTGGTGATGATATTGTTGGAAATATTAGAGAGCATGATTGGGGAGAAGGAAATCCTCGAGGAGAAGCTATTGAAATGTCCATGGATAAATTTAATATTTTCGGAGCAATAATGAGCTTAATAAAAGGAGATATTAAAATATTCTTAATTTAAAGATTTTTATATAAAAATCTACTATTTTTATTTTAAAAAAAAGAAAATAGATGTTATAAAACATCTATTTTTTCTGATGTTGAATATTCATTATAGCTAGATGTTATAATATATGATGCAGGGTTTAAATTAACATTTAAAATAGCTACACCATTATTATCTGTAACACTACTTGAAATTACACCATTAATATTAAAACTAACTGTTTTATTAATAGCTATTTTTCCCATATCATCTAAAGCAGTTATAGAAAATTTATTATCATCAAAAGTTGAATTTACTAAAATAGCTAATACTTTAATTAAATTACTTTGAGCATATTGATTTTCTGGATGATAAATAGTTATTATATATTCATCAGGATTTAAATTAATGTTTAGTGTGACAATTCCTTCATCAGTTGTGTTTCTATAATACATTATGCCATTTATATTCATTTTAACTTCTGTATTTTTAAATGGATTTCCAATATTATCTACCATTAAAGCAGTAAATTGACTTCCATTTCTATAATATTTAGTTAAATCAGATGATATAATATTTGATAAAACTTCAATATTATAAGACATGTTTAATCCTGTATCATTACGATTTACAGTTACAATATATTTACCAGGACTTAAATTAATATTTAAGGTAGCTATTCCATTTTTATCACTATTTCTATAATAAATTACTCCATTAATATTAAAACTAACTGTATAATTTATTAATGGATCTCCCTTACCATCTAAAATTAATGCATTAAATTGGCTTTCATTTTTATATGTTTTATTAAGGTCTTGAGCTACAATTGTAGGTTTGACTTCAACATTATTAGTATTAACCACATAATCAATGTAGCTAATTACAGTATAATTACTAGGATTTAAATTAATATTTAAGTATGCATATCCATTAATATCAGTGATTCTTTCATATACAATTTTATTAATACGTATTAAAACACTTTCATTATATATTGGATTACCTTCATAATCAACTAATCTAACTATATATTGAGAACCATTTTTATAAAATAAAGTTAAATTACCACTAATTAAATTCATGCTTATAATATTTAAAGTACCATTTCTAATAGAAACATTTTCTAATAAATCAACTGATCCTGTAACTGTGTAATTACCAGGTTCTAAATTTACATCATAATAATAGTAATATAATCCACTATCAAGAGTATTATTAGTTATTAAAGTTTCATTTGCAAATTTAAAAGTGATTGTTTGATTTGTAATAAAATTATTTTTATCATCTGTTAAAGAAGCATATAATAAAATAGTTGTATTAAATGGAGCATTAAGTATTCCACCATTTAAAAGTTTAAAGAAAGTTTGGCTTGTAATTTCACCAGTAGATGCAATTTTAACAAAAATAGGTCCAGTATTATTTTTTAAAAAGATTGATCCATTTTCATTTACAATATCGCTACCTTTAAGTTCTGCTATATTATTTTTAAAGTAGTTATTTAATATTGTAATGTTTTCTGATAAATAAATTCCAATTCCTGCCGCATAATAAGCAGAATTATTTAAAAAATTCATATTATCTAAAATTTGCACATTAGATTCATCTATAAAAATTCCTGCACCACCATATGCAGAATTATTTATAAAACTAGCTCCAGAGAGATTTCCAAAATCTGTAAAATAAAGGTAAATTCCTCCACCATAACCTTCTCTATCATCTAAATCAATAGCTATATTATTTAAAAATGTATTTTCTCCTTCTAATATGAAATATTTTGAGTAATCTAGGCTAATAGCTCCACCATAATTTGCAATATTTCCTTTGAAAGTATTTTTTCCGATAATAGAGAAATTATTTCCTTCTTTATTAAAAATAGCTCCACCAGAAGATGTATTTGCATTGTTGTTTTTAAAAGTATTTGAACCATTTATTAAGAAATTTTCTCCTTTTTCATTAAAAATAGCTCCTCCTCCTTTAAATGGATCTTCAGTTAAAACATTATTTTCAATAAATTCATTACTACCTGAAATTGTAACATTAGCTGCTAAGTGATTGTAAAATGCTCCAGCATAGAATAATGCTGTGTTGTTTTTAAATATATTTGAACCATTTATTTTAAAATTACCAGCTAATGAAAGTATTGCTCCACCATATCCAGCAGAATTATCTAAAAATTCATTATTTCCTGTAATTATAGAATTTGTTCCATTGTTTATTATAGCTCCACCATTAGAATCAGCTGAATTATTTTTAAAAATGTTACTGCCTTTAACTTTAAAATTTGTTCCATTATTAGCTATTGCACCACCAGAATAATCAGCATAATTACCATTAAATAGATTATTTCCATCTATTAAGAAATTATCTCCTTTATTAAAGATTGCACCTCCATATAAAGATACAACATTATTAAAAAATTGATTTACACCAGTAAGAGTAAAGTTATTACCTTCATTATAAATAGCTCCACCAAAATAGCTAGCTCCATTATCCTTAAAAATATTATCTTTTAATTCTAATTTATCACCAGTATTGTAAATAGCCCCACCTGCAGTTCCATATCCTCCAACAAATGTAATGTTATAAATTAAAACATTATATCCTGTAATGTTGAAAATTCTTGAATTTGATCCATCAGGAGAAGATGCATAAATTGTATGGCCATTTCCATTAATTGTAAACTCATTTTTTGATATATTAATTCCATTTTTAAATATATCATATTCATCATCTTGTAAATAAAAATCATCATGTAATGTTATAAAACTTGAAGAATTGCCATTAATTTCATCATTTAAATCTGTAAACGTTTTTTGATCATCATCTAAAGTTTTAATTTCTATTAATTCATTATTTCCTAAATCATTAGCACTTAAACTAGCTATTGATAAAAATAAAATAAGAATTATTAAAAAGATTTTAAATATATTATTTAACTTACTCATTTTAAAAATCCCCATATAATAATATATAAAAGAATTATTATAAATAAATTTTTAAATTAAAAAAGCATAATAATTAATTAAGGTTACTTTTATGAATATCAATTTAAATATTGAACAAGAAAAAGCTGTAAGATATGATAAAAACAATGCTTTACTTATAGAAGCAGGTCCTGGTGCTGGTAAAACAAGAGTTATTATAGAAAGAATTAAATTTTTACTTAATTATAAAAATATTAATCCTGAATCTTTTTTAATTATAACATTTACTAATAAAGCCGCTGAGGAACTTAAAAACAGACTTACAAATAATGATATTCCTCAATCCATTGTAAATAAGATGCAAATTTCAACTATCCATTCATTTTGTTTTAAACTACTCCAAGCAGAAGATAATTCAAGTTTAGCTATTTTAGATGATGATTTTGCTGAGAAGAATAATTTATTTATTAGAAAGCATTTAAAATATTTAGGTTTTAAAGATGAATCTTATTTTCCTCAAAGAGATATTGATGTTTTAATTGAAAAATATAATGAATTTACTACATTTGATATTATAAAAGAAGATTATTTAAATTATTTAAAAGAAAATCATCCAGTAAATCAAGAATATATTGATTTTATAAATTCTCATAAAACAGAATCAATAGCTAAATATGGATATTTTAAGTTTCCACGACAAGAAATTAAAGATAATAAACTTTTTAAAGAAGCTTATCTTAATGCAAGGCATGTTCAAATTGTCAAATCTTATGAAATTTATTTAAACTTACTTAAAAAGAATAATCTTCAAGATTTTAGTCTCCTTCAGGTTAAAGCATTAGAATTTTTAAAAAATAATAAAAAAGATTTAAAATATAAAAATATCTTAGTTGATGAGTTTCAAGATACTGATCCTGTTCAAATTGAAATATTTAAGATTTTAAATGAAAATGCTGATACTTTCACGTGTGTTGGTGATGATGATCAAAGTATTTATGGTTTTAGAGGTTCTAATTTAAGTTTTTTTAAAAATTTTAAAGAAATCTTTAATGGAGAAATTATACAATTAAATACTAACTATAGATCAATTAAAACTATTGTTGAATATTGTGAGAACTTTATAAAAACAGACAGAACAAATGATAAGACCCTTATAAGTAGTAGAGATAAAACAGATAAGATTTATAAAATTACATCTAATGATAAAGCTGATGAGGCAGAAAAAATAGCTAGTTTAATTAAACATTTAAAAGAATCTGGGAAGATCTCAAGTTATAATGATGTTGGCTTGTTATTTAGGTCTGTTTCAACCTTTAATAGTAGTAAAATAGAAGATTTAACTGGTAAATTAAATAAATATGAAATCCCTTATTTTATTAAAGGTAATCCTGATTTAATTAATCAAAAAGAAATTAAATTATTTTTGTTTTTACTTTATTATTTAACTGAAGATAATGATTTTAATATTCCAAATTCAGTTGAAAGAGATTGGTTAAATTTAAGTTTATTTAGTAAAATTGATTTTTTAAGTGAAGATAGCCAAAGTATTTTCAAAAATATTTATGATAATTTTGAAAAAAAGGTTCTTAAAAAAGAAAAAGAACTTTATAGGAAAATTAAGGGTAAATCTTCAAGAATTCAAAAATTTAATGGTGTTTTCAATAGAGATGATGATTTTAAAGAAGAATTATTTAAAAGTATTAAAAAACCATTATTATCAGATTATACTAAAGAAGATTTAATTAGTTTAAACATTTCAAATAAAAACGATTTAAAGTTTCTAGAAAATTTAATTGATTTAAAAGAAATTGTCAACTATCAAAGATTAAACTATGATGATATATCTGATGAGGATAGATTAAGTCTTTTAGATATTTTCTATAAAATAATTAAATTAACACCTGATTTAAATCAATACTTTTTAAATCCAAATCAAAATTATGAATCACTTTTTAATTTATCTTCAATAACAAATTCAATCTATAATTATGAAAAAATTATTGGAAAAAACCTTAAAGAAATTGATGGTTTATACTACTTCTTTTATCAAAATATTGAAAAATATAGTGCTCACTTGAAAAATAATGATGCAGTCCAAATAATGACAGTTCATAAGTCTAAAGGATTAGAATTTAAAGTATTAATAGTATGTTCTCTTGAAGATAAGAAATTTCCAAGTGAATTTAAAGAAAAGAGAATACAAGGAATGAAACCTGTTTTTGAAAGTCCAACTGATTGTTTTAATTATAAACGAAAAATAGATGCAGAAGAACACTTAAAAGAAGAGCGAAGAATATTATATGTAGCTATGACAAGAGCAGAAGATATATTGATATTATCAACTGTTAAAAATCCTCCAGAAATTGAAGGTATAAATTTTGATGATAATAGCTTAGTTGAAATAGATGATTTTAGTGAAATGCCTAAGGTAAGTTTAAGTGAAAATATCTTAAAAGAAGAACCATTAGAGCTAAGTTACACATCAGTTAAAAATTATGATGAATGTCCATTTAAATATAACCTGCTTCATAACTTTAATTTAAAATATTCAGATCCAGAGCATATTACACATGGTTTAGATGTTCATGATACATTAGATAAAATTAATAAAAAAATTATTAGTAAAAATTTATCTTTAAAAGAAATTGAAAAACTAGCTAATTTATATTTAAAAGATGAAGATTCAAAAGAACATATAAATAATATCATACATTATTATGAAAACTATGGTGAAAATATTACTCCATTATCTTCAGAACTACCTTTTACAGTGAAATATGATGATTTTTTAATTACAGGTAAAATTGATTTAGTTTATAAATTACCTAATGGAAAAATAGGCCTTCTAGATTATAAAAATGCTGAATTTGTAAATGAAAATAACATTAAAAAACAATTATTAACTTATTTAATAGCTATTAAAGATAATTCTGAATTTAATGATTTAGAAGTTGAAGAGCTATCTGTTTATTTAATTAAATCTTGTGAGTGGGTGAAAGTTGATTTTTCAGAAGAATTACTTAAAAATTATGAAAATGATTTAGAAAAGACTGTTAAGTTGATTAAAGAAGAAAAATATCCTAAAAAATTAAATTATAATTGCAATAAATGTGAATTTAGTTTTATTTGCAAAAATTAATAATCAATATCAAAATCATTGGTAGATATCATCTCTGGCAATTTACCTATTGTAGCTACTTTATCTTCTTTTATAATTAAAACACCTTCAAAATAATCTTTATATTTTTCTGCTTTTAAAATTGCATTATTTATTGCATCTTCTGATGTTGTTCCATTAACTGCATTAGCTATTGAAGTAGCTAGTCCGTCAGCATAACTTGCTTTTTTAGATATTGCAGTTACTGATTCAGATGATCCAAAACTTATAGACAAACCTACCTTACCAGATGAAGTGCAAATTCCAATTGGCTTTTTCCTACTTTTTAATTTAAATCCAATAGAAGTATTTAAATATTCATTACCTGAATATATCCCACACACCACTTTTTCATCATTAATTAGTGCAATGTCTCCACCATTATCAACTATTGAATAATTAGAACCTAAATTAATTAAATATTCACATGACATTTCAGCTATTGATCCTGCAACAGTAGCTATTGGTCCAACATCAGCTATTTTAGATGCTTCACACATTAAATCAATAATTGGTAAATTACTGTTAATATTAATTGGTTTAAGAGAACTTAAAAATTGAGAATTATTTTTAATATAATTATTAATGTCATTCCTTAAAAGTTGAACATAATCTCTTAAATTATAACTAGTTAAATCTGTTTTTAAAGAGATTTTTGTTTCATTTAAATTAATTAATTCTTTTTTATACATTTACATCAGTAAATAAAAATAATTTAATAACAATAATATATTTCTAATTAAAAATATTTAACATTAATTATTCTTTTTTAACTTATTCATTTTTTAAATTTTCACTAAAAAATTACTAAAATAGCTAAATTTTGACATAAACATAATAAATATTAATTCAATATATTTTACTAAGGATTATTATAAATTTTAAATAATTCATTATCAAAGATATAGGAGGTTAAAATGTTTATAAATAAAAAAATGATTGTTAATTCGTGTTTAATCATTTTATTAATTGTGATTTCATTATCAACTGTATCAGCATTAGATGAGATAAATGATATCCATGATAATAATCTATTAAATGATAATTACATAGAAAATGACTTAATAAAAAATAATGGTAAAGTCGTTTTAAATCAAAATGAAATAACAGAAGAAGATTTTGAAAATATAAATATTTTACAAGATTCTGTAAAAGACAATTTTACAGCATTACAAAAAGCAATAAATAATGAATCTAATCATGTAATTAATTTAGATGGAAATATTCAACTAGATAATAGTGAATCTGGAACTTTTAATACTGGAATAAAAATTGAAAGAAATAATATCATCATTAATGGTAATGGATATACCATTAATGGAACTAATTTAAATGGAAATAGTGTAAGAATTTTTAATATTCTTGGAACTAATATAACAATAATTAATATAACTTTAACTGGCGGTAAAGCTACTGATGGTGGAGCTATTTACAACATAGGGAATAATATAACTTTAACTAATGTAAATTTAATTTATAATATTGCTACAAAACAAGGTGGAGCAATATATAATACTGGAGATAATTTTAAAATTTTAGAAAACAGTAAATTAGAAAATAATCAAGCACAAGGTACATCTACTAATACTGATGGTGGAGGAGCAATATATAACACAGGAAATAATTTCATAATTGAAGGTGAAAACGAATTAAGAAATAATAACGCAACAATTCAAGGTGGAGCAATCTTAAATCTTGGAAATGATTTTAAGATTTTAGGAAAAAATATATTAAACAATAATCAAGCACATGGAACTGCTACTAGTACCACAGCTACTGATGGTGGAGGAGCAATATATAATAAAGGACACAATTTCCTTATTGAAGGTGAAAACGAATTAATAAATAATACTGCAATTGCATATGGTGGAGCTATTTTAAATATAGGAAATACAACTAAAGGAACAGGAACTAATTTTACAATAAAAGGAAATAACATTTTAAATTATAATACTGCAGGACAAGGTGGAGCAATATATAATACTGCTCAAAACTTTAAAATATTAGAAAACAATGAATTAAATCATAATAAAGCTACTTTAACTGGTACTAATGGTGGAGGAGCTATAAGAAATACACAAGAAAACTTTTTAATAGATGGTGAAAACGAACTGTTAAATAATACAGCTCAATTTGGAGGAGCTATTTTTAATGGTAATAATGGATTAAACTTTACAATAGTAGGAAATAATACAATAACCGATAATATAGCTTTGACATCTGGAGGAGCAATTTATAATAGTGCTTGTCAAAATTTTTCAATTACTGGAAATAATCAATTAAATAATAATACTGCTGGAACTCAAGGCGGAGCAATATATAATACAGGAACTAGTCATAACTTTAAAATAATAGGGAATAATACATTTAATGATAATAAAGCAAGTTCCAACAATGCTGATCATGGTGGGGGAGCTATAAGAAATGCTGCAAATAATTTCAAAATAATAGGGAATAATACATTTAAATCTAATTCAGCATATGATGGTGGAGCACTTAAAAATAGTGGAAATGATTTTACGATTATTGGTAATAATACATTTACAAATAATCAAGCATTATATACTGGAACTGGAAACACTAGAGGTGGAGGAGCTATTCATAATACTGGAACTGGATTTACTATAAGTGAAAATAATTATTTCATAAATAATACTGCAAAAAGATTTGGTGGAGCAGTTTATAATAGAGGAGATAATTTTATTATAAATGGATCAAATGTTCTTATTGATAATAATGCAATTAATGGTGGAGCAATCTACATCTATGAAAAAAATAGTAAAATAATTGGAAACAATAATTTTATCAATAATACTGCTACAACTAGTGGTAATACTATTTATAATAATGGAAATTTAATATTGAGCAATTCTACAATAGTTGGTTTTGAACATGTTATTTATAATGCGGGTAATTTATTTTTAGAAAATAATATAATGAATTTAAATAAAATAGAAGTAATTTTTAATGCTGGAACTATAACAAGTAGTGTAATTTTAACAATATTAGAAAATAAAACTAAATATGTATTGCCTAATGAAATGGTTAATATAACAGGAATTTTAACTGATGATAATGGAAATATCATTGTTAATCAAAAAGTGACATTTAAAATTGATTCAACATCATTAGAAACAACAAATTATAAAGATGGAATTTATTATGCACCATATACTGCAAATCAAATTGGAAAATTTATTGTTAATGGAACATATGTTGGATCAAATAATGTAACACCTAAAATTGGAATTTTAGAAGTTAAAAACCAAATCAATTTAGATATTAATACAAGTAACATTACTTATGGAGATTCTGTAAAAGTAAATATAACAATTACACCTAATACTTCAGGAAATGTTACAATTTTTATTAATGGAACTAATAATGGAACATATGATTTAAATAATGGTAAATATCAACATATTTTAAACAATTTAGATGTTGGTAAATATAATATTACTGTAGTTTATAATGGAAATGACAATTATTCAAAAGCAAATAAAACTGTTATATTAGTAGTTAATAAAAAAGACACTGAAATTAACATAACCGTTGATAACATAACTTATGGAGATAGTTTAGAAATAAACTATAATTTGACTGACGGTGCAACGGGAAATATAACCATAACAATACCAGAAACTGGATTTGAAAAAACATATAACCTAACAGACACAATACAAATTCCAACACAAAGTGCAGGAAACTACACAATAACAATAAGCTACAACGGCGATAAAAACCACAAACAGACAATCAACACCACAAAATATACAATAAACAAAGCAACACCAACAATACAAGCAAACACAAGCAACATCACCTACAAAGAAACAGCACAAATCAACATAACAACAATTCCTGAAATAAGTGGAAACATTACAATCACAATCAATGAAATAGAAAAAGGCACATACAACCTAACAAGTGGAAAATACCAATACACAATAAACAACTTAGAAGCAGGAACATACAACATTACAATAACCTACAACGGAAACCAAAACTACACAAAAACAAATACAACAATAAAACTAACAGTAAATAAAAAAGATCCTGTATTTAATATTGATTATAATAATATTAATTATAAAGAGGATTTAATTATTACAATTACAACAGACAATGCAACACCTAACAATATTACAATAATAATTAATAATACTGAATATACAGAAAAATTAGAAAATGGTAAAGCTGTTTTCAATATTTCAGGATTAAAAGCTAATAATTATACTTTAAACATTACATATAATGGAAATAATAATTATAATAACTTTACAACTTTAGAAGAAGTGAATGTAGCTAAAATTAACTCATATGTAAACATTACAATTAATAATATTACTAATGATGGTAATGTAAGTATAACTATAAACACTTTTAATGATTCAAATGGAAATGTAACTATTACAATAGCTAATGAAACTAAAATTATTAAATTAATTAATGGAACTAGAACAATAAGCTTTAATAATTTAAAAAGTGGTAATTACACAGTTTATGTAAACTATAGTGGAGATAATAACTATTATAGCTCAAATAATTCAACTAATATTATAATTAAAAGAATAGCTATTAATGCAAATAATATAACTGTTTATTATAGTAATAATACTGAGTTTATTGTGAATTTAACTATAAATGGAAATCCTTTAGTAAATAAAACTGTTTATATAACTATAAATAATGTTACATATAATATACAAACTAATTCCAAAGGATTAGCTATATTATATATTGATTTAAAACCTGGTAATTATTCTGTTTATTCTATTTATAATGAAACTAATAAATTGTCTATTAATAATACAATTTCTATTTTAGAAACTATAATTGGTGAAGATCTTATAAAATACCATAAGAATAGAACACAATTCATAGCTGAGTTTTTAGATAGAAATGGAAATCCTTTAGTTAATACTACAATACAATACATAATTAATGGAGTTACCTATAATAGAACAACTAATAGTTCTGGTTTAGCATTATTAAATATTAATTTAGATCCTGGAAAATATGTTTTAACTGCAATTAATCCAGAAAATGGTTTAATAAAGTATTATAATGTAACTGTTAAAACAAATATTTTAGGAGAAAATTTAGTTAAATATTATCAAAATGCTTCTAAATATAATGTTACAATCTTTGATGATATTGGTAATCCTTTAAAAAATAAAAACGTTACAATCAATATTTATGGAATGTTTTTTACTGCATTAAGTAATAATGAAGGAATAGCTAGTTTTGATATAGATATGAATCCAGGAAATTATATTGTTACAGCAACTCACCCAATTACTGGTTTAAATACAAGTAATAACATTACAGTTAAATCTGTTATCTATACAAATGATACTACAATGAGTAGAGATAATAGAACTACTTTTAATGTTAAAGTGTTAGATAGTATTGGAAATCCTTTTGAAAATGAAACTGTTACAATAACAATTAATGGTGTTTCATATAATAGAACTAGTGATAGTAATGGAATAGCTAAATTAAATATTAATTTAAACCCTGGTTCATATACAGCTATTACTTTTTATAAAGGTTATAAAACAAGTAATATTGTAACTGTTATTTAAATTAAACACGATTTTATTCTTTAAATCTTTTTTTAAAGAATAAAAATTATTTTTTTATTTTTATCATTAATTTTAATTACTACAAATCATAAATATATTTTCATTATAAAATATCAAGAAAGTGTATTTATGAAATCATTTAATTTTTTATTAGAGGGAACAAACAATAAACCTAGAGATTCTGGTTTAACAATGGTATTAGATAAAGGTCTTGGTTTTGATACAGCAAAAAGTCTCATGGAAGTATCTGGAGACTATGTTGACTATTTGAAATTCGGATGGGGAACTACAGCTATTCAAGATTTTAATCTTTTAAAAGAAAAAGTAGCTATGTATAAATCATTTGATATAATTCCCTATGTTGGTGGAACATTATTTGAAATAGCTTATGATCAAAATAAATTAGATGAATTTTTAGATAGATTAAAAAAATTAGGTTTTGAGACCATTGAGATATCTGATGGTAGTATAAATATTAATCGTCCAGATAAATTAGATTGTATCAAAAAAGTAAAAGATATGGGATTTGAAGTTATATCTGAAGTAGGTAAAAAAAATCTTGTTAAAGATCAAGAAATAACTATAGAAGACAGAGCTAATTTTATTAATGAAGAATTAGATGCAGGTTCTTCAAAAGTGATTGTTGAAGCTAGAGAAGGAGGAAAATCTATTGGTGTTTTTGATGATGAAGGAAATGCAAAAGAAGAAGAAGTTAATTATATTTTAGATAATGTTGATAAAAATTCATTAATATGGGAAGCTCCTAATAAAAATCAGCAAGTATTTTTTATTTTACAAATAGGAGCAGATGTTAATTTAGGAAATATTTCCTCTGATGATATTACTTCTCTTGAAACACTTAGAAGAGGTCTTAGAGGAGATACTTTAGGAAAAGTTTAGAGGTTTTATTTTGCTTAGAAAAAGTATTAATGAAATAAATAAAAAAATTGAAGATAATGAAGCTTCAGTTTATACTATTTCTGAATTTAAAAAACTTATTAAAGAAAATAAAACTCCTGAATTTGAAGATGTAGATGTAGTAACTTGTGGAACATGTGGAGTAATGTCTGGAACTGCAGCTATTTTTAATTTAACTGTAGCTGAGCCTGGACTTTTTAAAAAAGCTAAAAATATTTATTTAAATGGAATTCCTGGAAATGTTGGACCATGTCCCAATGAATGGTTAGGTTCTGTTGATCTTGTTTTACATGGAACAAGTAAAAGTACATACAACACTAATTATGGTGGAGGATTCCTTTTAAAAGATTTATTAGAAGGTAAAGAAATTTCTATTAAAGTTGAAAGTATTGAAGGTGAAACATTTACATCTAAAACTTCACTAAAAGAAATGGGAAGAGCTCAATTAATTGGAACAAGAATGGCTTTTAAAAATTATACTGCTTTTACAAACCCGAATAATGAATCTATAAGTTCTATTTTTAATGCTATTCCATTAGAAGGAAATCTTAAAGGCCTTACCTTCTCAGGATGTGGAGATTTAAATCCATTAGAAAATGATTCAGATAATAATGTTATTAAAGAAGGATCTAATGTTCTTTTAAATGATTCTAAAGGAATTATTTTAGGTGAAGGTACAAGAAGTTCAAATGAAAAACCTAATTTAATGTTATCTGCAGACATTAAGCAAATGAATTCTGAATTTGTTGGAGGATTTAAAACTGGTGAAGGTCCAGAAATTTATAATACAATAGCTATTCCAATACCTGTTTTAACAGAAGAAATTTATAATAATCTTTTAATTACAAATGAACGCATTCCATTAAATGTTGCAGACATTAAAGGTAGACATTTACCATTAGCACAAACTAATTATAGCCTAATGTGGGATAATCATGAAATGAGGCCTAAATTTGACAGTTCAAAATGTAATAATTGCCTAAATTGTAAAGTAGAAGAATATTGTCCAACAGAAGCTTTTAAAGATAATAATTTAAATATTAAAAAATGTTTTGGTTGTGGAATTTGCATATATAATTGTGAGAATGATTCATTTGAAATGAATATAGGTAATGTAGACCTAAATATAAATAATCAAAATTATAATATACCTATTTACTGTAGACAATCTGATATTTTAAGAGCTAAAAAGCTATCCTCTAAATTAAAAACAATGATTGAAAATAAAGAATTTTTATTATAAGTGAAACCATGAAATTAAAACTTAATGAAGAACCACACTCATTGGCAAATTATATTCTAAATGATTTAAAATCATCTGAGAATATGGGATTACTCAGATGTGTCCAATGTGGAATGTGTACATCAACATGTCCTGGAGCTAGACACTCCCAATATAATCCTAGAGATATGATTGAAAGAATATTACAAGGAGATACAACAGTTATTAAAGATGAAGATATTTGGAACTGTTTTTATTGTTATACATGTCACAGTATTTGTCCTGTTGGAAATAGTGCATGTGAAGTAAATCAAATTTTAAGACAAATTGCAATTGATTCTGGTGAAGTTAATGAAAAAGTAAAACCATTTCTTGAATTTGGAGATAGTTTTCTAACATTAGCTATTGGAGGAATTCCATCAATCTTTTTCCCGCAAATGAGAGAAGATATTGGAGATGAATGGTGGGAATTTAAAGAAAATTTAGATAATGTAAGAGAAGAACTTGATTTAGATAGCTATATTCCTACAGAAGATTCAATTGAAGAGGTAAGAACATTACTTATAAATTCAGGTTTTGAAAAAAGAATTAAGAAAATAGATGGTGAATTATGAAAAACATTCCTGATAAAGATATATTACTTTTTAAAAGCTGTTTAGTTTCAACAGAATATCCTGGAATAGAATCATCCACTAAATATGTTTTTGATAAAGTTGGAATTGATTATGATATTTCTAATCGTCAAACTTGTTGTACTGGTCTTGGCCATTATTCTGATATCTTTGATCAATATTCAACAACTGTTATTGGAGCTCGAAACTTCCATGTTGCAAATGAGTTAAATAAAAAGAATTTGGTCATGTTATGTGCTACTTGTTATGCAATTAATAAAAAAGTAGCTAATATATTAAATAATAAACATGATACAAGAGCTGAGATTAATAAACTATTTAGAGATTCCAATTTAGATGAAATGCAATATGAAAAAGACAGTATTGATTCAAGAGAAAATATATTCCATGTAGTTGATATTTTATATAATAAAAAAGAGGAAATAGCTAAAAACATCAAGTTTGATGTATCAAAATTTAAAATAGCTACTCATCATGGATGTCATTATTGTAAAGTTCATTATAATGATACCATTGGGGGAATTAGAGATCCTAATATTATTGATGACATTGTTACTTATTGTGGTGGTAAAACAATAGCTTGGTATGATCATAAAAAAACTACTTGTGGAGCTGGTTTTAGACAACGTTTTGTAAATAAAGATTTATCAATGGATGTTACTTTAGATAAATTAAAATCTATCAACAATGATGGTGTTGAAATTCTTATTCATTTATGTCCTAATTGTCATGTTCAATTTGATAGATATCAAAAATATATAGATTCTAATAAAGAATTTAATATGATTCATTTAAATATTGCTCAATTTATTGCACTTGCAATGGGAGCAGACCCATATAAAGTTGTGGGTATTCAAACACATAGTGAAAGTATAGAACCATTTATTGAAGAGTTAAAAGAAAATGTTTTAGATTCTACTTTAGATGAGAAAATAGTGGAAAGTGATAGCAATGTCTGATGTTAAAGAACCAATTATAGCTAAATTAGAACAAAACAAATCTGATTTACGAATTGGAGTATTTATTTGTAGATGTGGAGGAAATATTTCTGATGTAGTAGATATTAAAAAATTAAAATCAGAAATAAATGCTGAAGTTATTGAAGAATTTGAAAATCTCTGTTCTTTAAATGGACGTAAAATTATAAGGGAAAACGTTATTGACAATGAACTTGATAGAATTGTTATTGCTGCTTGTTCACCTATTTCTCATGAAAAGACATTTCAAGAATATATTCAGCCATTAAATCCTTATTTAATGGATATGGCAAATTTGAGAGAACATTGCTCTTGGGTTCATGATGATAATCCAGAAATGGCAACACGTAAAGCAATTGTTCTTGTAAATGCATCTATAGAGAAGGTCAAACAATCAAATGCAGTTGATCCAATTTCATATCACACTCCAAAAAATGTAGCTATTATTGGAGGAGGAATAGCTGGAATGAATGCAGGTCTTTCACTTGCAAAACAAGGAATTGATGTTGATTTAATTGAACAAACTCCAACTATTGGAGGAAACATGGCAAAAATTGGAAAAGTTTTCTCTCCTGTTAAAATAGCTGAAGAATGTGGATTATGTCTTTTAAATCCAATATTAAATGAATTTGTTTGGCATAAAAATATCACTGCACATACTAATTCTAATGTAGTAAGTTGTGAAAAAAGAGGAGGAAATTTCACACTTTTAATTGAAAAAAATCCTCGTTATGTAGATACAGATAAATGTATTTCTTGTGGAAAATGTGGTGAAGCATGTGAAGTAGAAGTTAATGATTCTTGGAATGATGATTTATCTAAGCGAAAAGCAATTTATAGACCTTTCTCACAATCTTATCCTGATTCTTATGTAATTGATATGGAAAACTGTGAAAAATGTGGTAATTGTATTAGAGTTTGTCCTATGAAAGCAATCCATTTAAGACAAGAAAAGGAAATGGTTCCACTTAATGTTGGTTCAGTTATAATAGCTACAGGCCATAAACTATTTGATCCTAATTTAAGACCAGAATATGGTTATGATAGATATGATGATGTAATTACTCAAAGTGAACTTGGAAGGATTATGGGAGTTAATGGTCCTACAAAAGGAAAACTTGAGAAGTTATCTAATGGAAAAGTTCCTAAAAGAATTGTAATGATTCAATGTGTGGGTTCAAGAGATGAAAAGCCTGATGGTCACCAATATTGTTCTAAAGTATGTTGTATGGTAGCTTTAAAAAATGCAAACATTATTAAACACAAATATCCTGATACTGACATTGTAATATGTTATACTGATGTTAGAACTCCTGGAATGTATGAAAAATATTATAAACATTCTCAACAATCTGGAATACGTCTTATAAGAGGTCGTCCAGGAGAAGTTATTAAAAAAGATGATGATTTTATTGTTAGAATAGAAGATACTTTAAAGAAAGAATTTATTGAACTTAAAACTGATATGGTTGTATTATCAACAGCTATTGAACCTTCAGAAGGTACAAAAGAAATAGCTAAAATTATGAATGTTGGTATGACTGAAGATGATTTTATTAAAGAATCTCATCCAAAAATAAAACCTGTAACAACAGATGTTAAAGGAGCTTATGTTTGTGGAACAGCACAAGATCCTAAAGATATTACAGAAAGTATTATGCAAGCAACCTCAGCTGCAGCTAAAGTTTCTGAAATGATTCATCAAGGAGTTGAAATTGAACCATTTATAGCTGAAATTGATGAAGAACTTTGTAATACATGTGGAAAGTGTATTGAAGCTTGTAAATATAAGACATTATCTGTTAAAGATGATTTAATGTATGTTGATCCTATGTCTTGTTCTGGTTGCGGTAAATGTTTAAGTGCATGTAGTGAAAATGCAATAAACATTAAAGGAAATATAGAAGAAAAGATTTTTGGAACCATTTATGGCTTGTTAAAAGATAAAAAAGAAGATGAAAAACGAATTATTGTATTTTTAGATAGTATTGGTTATACTACAACTGATAATATTGGAGTTAATAGAATAAAACTACCTGAATCAATATATGTAGTTAAAGTTCATTCAATAAATAGAATAAAACCAAAACATATTCTTTATGCTTTAAAAAATGGTGCAGATGGTATTTTTATTGGAGAATATCCTGGAAATGTTATGTATGAAGAAGTAGAGCATAAAATGGAAGATATTCGAGATGATATTTCCCGTGAAAATATGAATCCTGAAAGATTAATGTTTTCAAATGTATATATTCCTCATTTTAGAGGACTTGCAGAAAAACTTACAGAATTTAATGAAAAAATAAAAAAATTATAATAGTAAAATATCTAAAAAATAATATAGTCTCCACACACTTAAATCTTACTATTTTTAACACATAAAATCAACAAAAAAGTATTAAAAACCAGAGTAAACAAGTAATACAAAAAATTTCAACGATTAAAAAAAATATAAAGGAAAAATACAAAAAATTTAATTACTGGGCACTCTCAATATTAAAATTTTAAATGTAGGAATGAAGAGTTTTAAGCTTCATATCCTCCATCTACTCTAATACTTTGTCCACTTACATAAGCTGAGTCATCACTAGCTAAAAATAAAGCAACAGATGCTATATCTTCAGGAGCTCCACATCTTTTAAGAGTACAACCTTGAATTATATAATCTAATGCTTCTTCTCCTCCTGCACTATCTAACATTGCAGTTTTAATTGATCCTGGAGCAATAGCATTAACACGTATTTCAGGACCTAATTCATAAGCCATAGATTTATTTAATCCTTCCATAGCATGTTTAGATGAAATATATGCAGCAAATCCATGGTGACCAGCATAACCTGCAATAGATGATGTATTAATAATCACACCTTTGCCTTTTTCTTTCATTATAGGAGCTACTTTTTGAGCTAAAATTAAAGCAGCAGTTACATTAACATTAAATACTTTATTCCATTCCTCTAAACTCACTTCTAATAATGGATTTAAACTTAACATTCCTGCATTATTAAATAATATATCTACAGTTCCATAAGCATCAACTGTTTTATCGATAATTTTTCCAACTTCATTTAAATCAGTCATATCAACTATTAGATAAATAGCTTCACCACCATTTTTTTCAATATCATCAACAACTTCTTTTGCACGTTTTTCATTTCTTCCAGTAATAACTACTTTAGCTCCTTCTTTAGCAAATAATTTAGCAGTTTCTCTTCCCATACCTGATGTTGCACCAGTTACAATTGCAACTTTACCTTTTAATTTGTCCATTTTAACACCCTCTTATTCATTAATATTTAAATAATAGTATTTTTTATTTTAAAAATACTTAATATAATATATGATGTTCATAATATTTAAATAAGATCTATATTCTTTTTAATTAATATTTATGAAAAATTTTTTAAAAATCGTTATTGGATAAATAATATAAATCAAATATTTTTCATGGGATTTTTTTTGTTGTTTTAGTATATAATTGAATATAATCTCCACAGACTTAAATCTTACTATTTTTAACACATAAAATCAGCAAAAAAGTATTAAAAACCAAAGTAAACAAGTAATACAAAAAATTTCAACGATTAAAAAAAAATACTGGACACTCTCAATAAATACTTTTACAAAATTTTCAAAAGCACTTTATTCAATTAAAAAAAGTTTAAATATAGGTACAGAATATGTTAAAGACCAACATATTGATTTAGAAAAAAATCTTTTAAACAAAGGCATTCATGAATCAGGTTGCCTTATATTATTAGATTGTTAGTGACTGTCAATTTGTTAGTTGGGTTTTTTTATCAAAAATTATTATTTTTATAATTTCTTTATTTTTTTTTTGATTTTTGTGCTTTGTGCACGTGTTTTTTTTAAAAATAAGCTTAAAAAAGTTTATATAGGCGGAGAAACATATTATTAAGTATGTACCTCGAAAAAATATGCTCTCCAATTAGTAATTTGTCTGATGTTCAATATAAATTTTGCTTTCCAGGATTGGAAAAACGTGAAAAACAAAGTAAATTTAGTGTTGATAGAAGTGTTTATACGAATGATAGTCGTTATTATGCTTATAATAATAGTTTTTGTAAGCATTGTTTCTCTCGTGATCTGATTAAACATGGTTTTAATTCTAAAATGTTGATTTCAGTTGATGGTGATGAAGATCATATTTTTGTTCAAAAGTATTTATGTAAAAAATGCGGTAAAATTTCTCAAACAGAATTTCAAGATGAATATGATCCTTATTGTAATTTTTCTAATAATACATTAAATAAATCTAAAGAAACTATGTCATTAGAACGTGTATCATTAAGAAATCTGTCAAAAAATCATGAAACATTTAATAACATTAAAATTTCTCATGAAACAGTTAGAAAATCATTAATATTAAATTCTAATTTATATTACATAAATACTGATGTTGAATTATCTAACTATTATGGATATGATGAGCAATGGGTTAAAATTAATAAAAAATGGCAATATAGATGCGTAATATTCGATTTAGTCAATAATGTTCCTATTGCAGAGGAATTAACTGATAATTTAAGCAAAAAATTCATTAAAAATTTTATTGATAAAAATATACCTCCACACAAAAGAAAATTCATTGTAACAGATTTAAAAAAAGAATATGATAATATAATGCGTCAATTAGGTTTTGATCACCAATACTGTACTTTTCATTTAAATTTAAACATAAATAAAAATTTAACTACTTTTTACAATAAAGCAAAAAACAAATACATAAAAGAATTAAAAAACAATGATCCTGAAATGTCAAAAACAGAAATAGATGAACTTGTAGATGAAAAATTAAAAACTATTAAAAAGGAAATAAACGAATATAAACAATGGTTCTGGCAACTATTCCAATTTAAAACATATGGTGAAGCATTAGAATTTATAGAAGAAATAAAAGAAAAATTGCCTGAATTTCCAGAGATATTAGGAGATTATTTGAAAAATAATTTCATGCCCATTTATAAAAAATTCTTAGTTTTCCTCAAAAAAGAACATAAAACAAAAGCATGCCAAACAAATAATAAAACAGAAAATTATATTGGCAACATAATGCCTAAATCATACAAAAAGAAATTTAGAACAGAAATAGGCCTCATGACACAAATAAAACACAGAATAAAAAATTGGATAAAAAACCGAAAAACCCAACTAACAAATTGACAGTCACGATTGTTATATATTATATCAATCTTTAAATCAAAAAATAGGTTTTATTACCCAAGATAAAAGAATTTTAACATTAAAAAAAGAAATTCAAATTATATTTAATCTCGATTTTCCAGTTTATAACCCTAATAATTATTTATAACGATTTCATAAATCTATTTTTTATTTGCTCTGGAGATAAAGGTATAATATTAGATGAATTATTGTTACCTTTTTCAATTTGATAATTTACAAAAGTCGTTTCATTAAAATTAATAATTTCTTTTAAAGGTAAATCTCCATATTCAAAGGATTTGATTCCTACACTTTCAGCTATTTTTAATAAATTAACATCTTGTGCATATGTATCTTGTCCACCAGTTGAACCATAAACTCCATTATTTAATAAAATCCATGTTAAGTTTTTAGGATTTTGACAATGTGTAGTGACTAAAGAACCTAAATTCATTAAAAGTGATCCATCACCATCAATAACAACAACATTTTTATCTTGAGATAAAGCTATTCCAAGACCGATTGATGAGACAAGACCCATTGAACCAATCATGTAAAAATTTTCAGCTCTATCATTAATATCATATAATTCCCTTGATGGAAATCCAATATTACAAATGACCAATTCATCATCAATTGATTTCATAATTTCTTTAATTGCATCAAAACGTTTCATATTATCAAATCATTTACAAGTCCAAAAATCAATTTCAAGTAAAATAGCTATGGGTAATTG
The DNA here is from genome assembly GCF_046197865.1 of Methanobrevibacter sp. DSM 116169. Taxonomy (GTDB): domain Archaea; phylum Methanobacteriota; class Methanobacteria; order Methanobacteriales; family Methanobacteriaceae; genus JAHKLT01. The sequence goes on from NZ_CP166990.1 coordinate 1,232,558, forward strand.
ATTTTTTAAAGATTTTTTCCAAGAATTGCTAATAATATCTAATGATTCATCACAGGATTCAGGTTTAAAATATTCAATATTTAATGAATCTAAAACTTTAGGTGTAGCTTTACCCATTGGAACTTGTCCAACAATAGATTCACCTTTTGTTCCCCTATGAGACATAATCATTACAAGAGGAATTTTATATAATTCAAAAAGAGATGTAAGGCCGTTAACACAATTTCCAAGCCCTGAATTTTGCATTAAAATAGCTACTTTACGACCTGAAAGATATGCTCCTGCACAAATTCCAATTCCTTCTTCTTCACGTGTTACAGGAACATGAGTAATTTCATCATCGTTTTCAATTAAGTTAATGAGTGTAGCTAAGTTTATACAAGGAACAGTTACAATAAAGTCGATTCCTGCTTTTTTTATACCTTCATAAACATAGCTACTGTTTTCCATAATACCATTTTTAAGAATGTCTTTCAAGAACAAAATCTGCAATAGAAAAAAGTGTCTGTTTAGCTTCAGAATCAGGCAATATTTTTAATAGTTCTTTAGCATCTTTAACATTTCCAAGTGCAACATCACGAGCATATTGAATAGACCCATATTTTTCAAAAAGATTAATAGCTGTGTCTATATCATCTTTAGAAGAAGCTTCATCTTTAAGGATTTTTAATAATTTTTCAGAATCTTCAGGACTTGCTTCCTCTAATGCTTTAATAGCAAGTAATGTCATTTTACCTTTAGCTATATCACTACCTGCAGGTTTTCCAATAGATTCTTCATCTCCTATAACATCTAAATAATCATCTTGAATCTGGAAAGCAAGACCAATAAGTTTTCCATATTCATACATAATGGAATTAACTTCATCATCAGCTCCGCCCATAATAGATCCAACTTTTGTAGCTGCAGCTATTAAAGCACCAGTTTTTTTAAAAATCATTTCTAAATATTCTTCTTCTTTAACATCATATCTGCCTTCAAAACTAATATCTAATGCTTGACCTTCACAAATTTGAACACATGCATCAGCAACAGTAGCTAAAGCTTTGTTATTTTGAGCAGGTGGTTTTTTAGAATTAATGATTAATTCAAAAGCCTTTGAAAATAAAGTATCTCCAGATAATATAGCTACATCATCTCCCCATACTTTATGAACAGCAGGAACTCCACGTCTTACATCATCATCATCCATAATATCATCATGAATAAGTGAAAATGTATGAATAAGCTCAATAGCTGCTGCAGAATTTAAGGAATCTTTTTTATTAGAACCTACAGCTTCAGAAACTATTAAAGTTAAAGTTGGTCTAAGCATTTTTCCACCAGCTTTAGTTAAATAAATTGAAGCTTCTTGAAGATTATTTGGAATAATTGTAGAAAGATTTTCATCTATCGCTCCTTTAATTTCCTTAGAATAATCATTTAATAATGTTGTTACATCACTCATTAAAAATCCTCCAGTATATAATTATTATATGATATTAATCACTATTAAAAACTTGTGCTTGTGCATTTCTTAAAATATGGACGTCTTTACCAATTCTATATCCTTCTTCTTCTGCAAGTTCACCATATGCAACAAGCATAGATAAATCTCCATGAGCAGGAATAATATGAGCTGGTTTTAACATTCTAAGGAAATCCCTATGATCTTCACGACCAGCGTGTCCAGATACATGAGCATTTGAATAAATTCTAGCACCACTAGTTTTTAATCTACGTTCCATAATATGCCTATTTGCAGCATTTGTTGGATTTGGAATAATAGGTGCTGATATAATAACATTATCTCCTTTTTTAACATTGAAAGGAGTTTTTCCATTAGCTATTCTAGGAAGCAATGCATCAGGTTCACCTTGGTGACCTGTAGTAACAAGAACATATTTATCCCTATCATCTTCAGCTTTTAAAAGTGCTTTATTAATAGCTTTTGGATTACCATAAATACTAGCATTTTTTGGTAATTTTAAAATTCCTTGCTTTTCAGCCATTCCACAAAAACGTTCCATTGACCTACCTAAAAATAAAATTTCTCTATGGCTCTTTTTGGCAATATCGGCAATAGCTTGAACCCTTTCAACATGAGAAGAAAATGTTGTAACAATCATTCCAGCTTTCTCTTGAAGAGGCCCTTCCATAAGATCTTCTAATATTATTCTTGCAACTCGCTCAGAGTAAGTTTTAACTTCTCCAAATTCTTTTGCATTAGTAGTTTCTACAATAAGAGTTAAAACACCCTTATTACCTAATTCTCTTAACCTTTTATAATCAGGTGGTGGGGAAACTTTTTGATGATTATCAAATTTAAAATCTAATGCATAAACAATAATCCCTTCAGGAGTATGTAAAACTGGAAACACAGCTTGAGGAATACTGTGAGTAGATTGAACAAATTCCAATACTATATCATTGGACAATCTCATTTTTCCACCAGGATTTAAAACCTTAATTGGATTATTTACTTTGAACTTACGTTCACCTTTTATTTGCTTTTCAACTAATGCAGTTGTATAAGGAGTTCCAATAAGTGGAGCATCATATCTATGAGAAAGTTTAGCTACAGCACCTATGTGATCTAAGTGTCCGTGAGAGAAAACTATTCCTTTTACTTTACCATCAACATCTTTCATTAATGTATCATCAGGAATAACTCCTCTTTCAATTAAATCTAAACTGTGCATTCTATCTATATCAGTATCTTCATGTATACTGATTCTATCAAGATGTATACCCATATCAAAAATTACTACATCTTCTCCTACTTTAACAGCAGTCATGTTTCTTCCTACTTCCTCATAACCACCAATTGCAATTACTTCTACACTCATAATTTTTTTCTCCCTGTGTATTCTTTTGTGTTAAACCCTCTTTCTTGAAGCCATTCTTTAGTTTTACCACTAATAATTAAATTAGAGTTTTTAAGTTCCTCTAAATTACTAGCTCCAACTAAAAACATAGCTACTTTTAATGAGTTATTAAATTTATCAATATATTCAATTATATTTTCATGACCTAAATAAGCATTTTTAAGCATAGGTAATGCAATACCTACGCTGTCAGCTCCAAGAGCAATAGCTTTTGCAGCATCAAGTCCTGAACGGATACCACCAGAAGATACAATAGGTAAATTTACAGATGAAGATACCTCAGCAGTACTAATAGCTGTAGGTATTCCCCAATCCCAAAATGTTTCACCCATATATCTATCTTCAGCACGATATGTTTCAACAGCAGCCCAACTGGTTCCACCTGCACCACCAACATCAATATAATCAATACCAGTGTTTTCAAGACTTATTGCAGCTTCAGCAGAAATTCCAGTACCAGTTTCTTTAATCATAATAGGAATATCAACTAAATCATTAATTTTTTCTATAGAATCTAAATAATTACTTGCATCAACATCTCCTTCAGGCTGAATTGATTCTTGTAAGACATTTAAATGAATAGCTAAAATATCAGCATCTAACATTGAAGCTGCATCTTCAGCATAATCAATTTGAGGAGCTCCAATATTACCAAGTATTAATGAAGAAGGAGCATATTCCCTAGCTATAGAATAAGTTTCTTTAAGTGATGAATCTTCAACAGCAGCTCTTTGACTTCCAAGGCCTAAAGCTATTTGTTTTTGCTCACTAGCTATGGCTAATTCTTTATTAATAGTTTTAGCAGCAGGATGACCTCCAGTAATAGCTGTAATAAATAAAGGAGAGGATAATTTTTTTCCAAAAACTTCTGTTGAAATATCTATATCTTTTTTATTTATTTGTGGAAGAGCATTATGAATAAGTTCTATATCTTCAAAACCAGTAGTTTTGTTTTTATAATTAACATCATAATTATCACAAATTAAAAGATGTTCTAATTTTCTATCTGAAATCATTTTTAACTCCAATCATAAATAATTATTTTTTTGAAATAATTGTCCCTTTTATATCTTCATCTTCTAAAGCTTTATATACAAAATCTTTTTTACCAATATTAATTATTTTAGATTCAATTCCTAAATCAGCTAATTCTAAAAGTTCTTTAACTTTGCCAAGCATTCCACCAGTAACATCAACATTAGTGGTTAAATCAAAGGAATCTAAATCATCCAAAGAATTAAATTCTTTAAAAAAAGTAGCATCATTATTAGTTTTTGGGTTTTTATTATAAACTCCATCAACATCTGTTCCTAAAATAATCTTATCTGAATTTAAATTTTTAGCTAAATATTGAATAATCTGATCACCAGATAAAACAACGATTTTTAAATCATCATCTAAAACAACATCCCCATATAATATAGGAATAAATCCTTCTTTTAAGTATTTTTTAAGGAAATCTAAATTAGCTATATTAATTCTACCATTAGATGTAGAAATAAAAGTTGAAGGTTGAAGAGAAATAACAGGTAAATTATTATTTGTAAATACTTCACAAACTTCCATGTTTAATTTTTTAACAGCATTTTGTGTTTTAGAAAATCCAATTCGCTTTTCAGGATATTCACTATTTTTAAATTCTTTTCCAATACCATATTTTTTAGCAGGAGGATGACCAAATGAACCTGCACCATGAACAATAACTAATTCCTTATGTTTTTTATCAAGTGACCTTTTAATTTCACTAGCTATTCTATTTAAATTATCATAATCAATTTCAGGATTAACAGAATCTTTTTTAGTTAAAATACTGCCTCCAAGTTTTAAAATAATCATAAAATCCCTATTGTTTCACTTGAAAATAAACACCCTTAGGAGTGAATTTTGTTTTTAATATGTGTTCATATTTAGCAATTTCAGAAGCAACAGTATCTATATTATCAGGACATAATGCAATAATACTTCCACCACCACCAGCACCAGTAATTTTAGCACCAATAGCTCCCTTTTTACGGGCTAAATAAACCATTCTAGAAAGTTCAGGAGTAGATACTCCTAAAGCATCTAAAAGACCATGGTTAATATTCATTAGTTCTCCAATTTTATTAACATCATTATTTAATAAAGCATATTTTCCACTATTAGTTAATACGCCCATTGAAGAAATGATTAAAGCAACAGTTCCAGGATTATTTTCTTTAAGATCCCTCACATCTTTAACCATTTTTCCAGTATTTCCATGTTTAGATGTATAACCTATAACAAAAGGAGTATGAAAATTAATTTTTAATCTTTGAAAACGTCTATCTCTTGAAAGATAAATAAGCCCTCCATTAGTACAAACAAGTGTATCTAATGGACTTGCAATTCCTTGAACAGTTTCTTCAATATTATGGGCATCATCAGCAAGAGTTCTTCTAGAAAATTTTTTACCATGATATTTATACAATGCTGCTAAAGTAGCTACTGTAACAGCTGCAGAAGAACCTAATCCAGATCCAATAGGAATATTTGAAGAAAGAGTAATTTCAATAGGACTATGATCATGATGTTGATATAAAGCTTCTAAAATATATCTAATTATTCCAGGTTTACCTTTTTTTAAATAATATTTTTTAGATTTTGAATTAATTTCAGCTTCAAAATTTAAATCATGAGATTTTAAAATAGTTTTATCAGTTGGTGATTTTTTGATTTTGACAACAGCTCTTTTATTGACAGCACCAGCTATAGCAGGTTCACCATAAACAACAGAGTGTTCTCCAAACAATATAACCTTTCCAGGAGCAGAAGCAATAACTTCCATAAATTCACCAAAAGAATAATTTTAATAATTATTTAAAAAATTAAATAAAAGAAATATTAAAATTTAAGTTCAAAATCACTTGCACTTAAATCAATTTCTCCATCTTCAGGAATAGTTCCTTTTTCTCTTAAAATTTGTCTTGCAAGTAACCAGTAAACAAGAGCAATAGCTTTTCTACCTTTATTGTTTACAGGAATTACAATATCTACAAAACTAAGTAAATTTTCAGTATCACATAATGCAATAACAGGAATACCATTTTGTTTTGATTCAATAACAGCTTGTGAATCAGATCTAGGATCAGTTACAAGAATAACTTTTGGTTCGATGAATTTAGCATATTTAGGATTAGTTAATGTACCAGGAATGAATCTTCCAGGAATAGTTTTACATCCTACAACTTCTCCGAATTTTTTAACAGGAGCTTGACCATATTGTCTTGTAGCTACAGCTAATATATCATCAGCATCATATTTAGCTAATAATTTAGCTATTTGCCTAATTCTTTCATCTGTTTTTTGAATATCTAAAACATATAATCCATCTGATCTTACACGGAAAATATATTTTTCCATATCACTAGTTTTTTGTTGAGTACCAATATGTAACCCAGCTGCTAAATAATTATCTAATTCTATTAAAAGTTCTGACACTTAAACCACCTAACCTTCTATTTTAATTGCATCATTTGGACATACATCCATACAAATTTCACATAAAGAACAAATTTCCTCGTTTTCTACGACAATTTTGTCCCCTTCAATTACAAAAATACCCATAGGACAAGTATCCACACATTCTGCACAACTTGGACCTTGGCATTTATCATGATCTATAATAACTTTAGCCATCTTATCATCTCATAAAATTTAAAAATCTGCCATTTGAGGATTGGAAAGTTCTTCATCAATCCTTATTAATTCATTAAGTTTAGCTATTCTTTCTCCACCTAAAGCTCCAGTTTTAATCATAGGAGCATTGAAACCTACAGCCAAATGAGCAATAGTCTCATCAGTAGTTTCACCTGATCTGTGAGAAACAACAGGAATAATATCATTTTCTTTAGCAAGCTTAACAGTTGCATAAGTTTCAGATAAAGAACCTATTTGATTAGGTTTAATAATAATAGCATTAGCTGCTTTTTTCTCAATTCCTTCAGCTAAAATTTCTTTATTTGTAACAAATAAATCATCACCACAAATAAGACATCTATTTCCAACTTTACTAGTTAATTGAGCAAAACCATCAAAATCAGCCTCATCAAAAGGATCTTCTACATAAAACATATTATATTTTTCAATAATTTCTTTAACAAATTCTATCTGATCACCAGTATCTCTTTCAATACCATCTTGACCATAAATATATTTTTGTTTTTTAGAATCCCATAATTCTGATGCAGCGATATCTAAAGAAGGTAAAATTTGTATACCAGTTTCATCACTTATTTCTTCACAAGCTTTTGCTTGAATTTCTAATGCATCATCATTAGAAATATTAGGTACCCATCCACCTTCATCTCCTTTTCCACCAGTGAATAAGGAGTCTTTTTTTTGAATTAATTCTTTTAATCTTTTATGAACTTGAGTATTAGTAAAAACTGCATCTGTAATATTTTCAGCACCTACAGGAACTACTAAAAATTCTTGAATATCTGGAGCATGTACACCAGCATGTGCACCTCCATTCATCATATTTCCAAGTGGGAAAGGCAATTCATTAACTAAATTTCCACCTAAAAATTTATATAAAGGCATGTTATATGAAGCTGCTGCAGCTTTAGCTGCTGCCATTGAAACAGCCACAGTAGTATTACCACCAATAGCTGATAAATTATCAGTACCATCAATTTCTCTTAATACTAAATCAATTTCTGATAATTCTTCAGTATCCATACCAATTAATTCAGCTGAAATTAAATCTTCAACCTCACTTATAATCTTATCTACTCCACCATCAGGAAAAGACTGAACTTCTCTAGATCCAGTACTTGCCCCACTTGGTGCAGCAGCTCTTCCAAATCCATTCCAAGTAATTATATCTACTTCTACAGTTGGATTTCCTCTGCTGTCCAAAATTTTACGAACTCGGACATCTTCTATAATACTATCCAAAAAAACACCTCAGTGTCAGTTAATTTATTACCATATAATCTATAATTTAAAAAAATTAGAAGTTGATTTATAGATTAAAAATGGTATTTTTTATTTTTTTTAATTAAACAGTTTAATAAACTATTCTTCATCTTTAATAACATCTAATGGTAAGATATTTGCTTTTAATTCTGCATAAGCAATATCAATAGGATCTATTAATCCATTAAGTTCAATTAATGGTTTAGCCCCCATAGATATTTGAATAGCTCTAGCTCCAAGGAGTCTAGCTCTTTCAAATCTTGTTAAATTTTTATTATCCATTATTTACACCTATACTTCTTTTATACAACATAATAATAAAAAAATATTCCTAGTTGCATGAAAAGTTATTTCCATGTTTCAACATTGGAAATTAACATTCTCCTGCAGCAATACCTTTTAAATCCCATGTCATCTAAGATGTCTTTTGATTTTTCACCATCAGCTAATCGAGTATTATATTCATCAAAATAAGCTGAAACAGGTTTTCCGCAACTTACGCATCTAATAGGAATCATTTAAATCATCTAATAATAAAATATAAAGTTAAATAATTGAATTATCTGTAACTTTTTTGTTTACGTGCTCTTGCACCAGGCCCACCATATTTCTTAGGTTCTGAACGTCTTGGATCGCCTACTAACATAGTTCTGTCATATTGGACATATTTTTCTTTTAAATCCATATCTTGACTCCATTGAACTAATCCTTTAGCAATTACCATACGTGCAGCTTCAGCTTGACCCATTACTCCTCCACCAAAAACATTGACATTAATGTCAACATTATTAGCTAAATCACCAGCTAATAATAATGGTTCAGTGAGTTTTAAACGAGCCATTTCAGGAGAGTAAAGTTCAATAGGAGTTTTGTTAATTCTAACCTTCCCATTTCCTTCTTGAACTGTGCCTCTTGCAACAGCTGTTTTACGTTTTCCACTTGTATGAATAACTTTCATTTAAAACACTCCAATTTAGAATTTAGCCCCTAAAAGTTTAGAAAGCTCTCCTAATTCAATTCCTTTTTTAATATCATTAAATTCTGCTTGAGGAACTGATTCACATTCAACATCCTTAAATTCTCTTGGAACTCCTACAAATGATTTTAATCCTTTATAAGCATCCCTACCTTTACTTTTTTTGTAAGGTAACATTCCTCTAACAGTTCTTCTGAAAATATCATCTGGTCTTCTAGGATATTTTGGACCTAAATCTCTTGGATTAGATATACTAGCTCTGTCTAATCTTTGTTTGTATTTAGCATAAGCCCATTCTTTGGAACCAGTTAACATTATTTTTTCAGCGTTGAGAACAACTACCTCTTCACCTTCAAGAAGATTCTTACTAATAACACTAGCAAGTCTTCCTAAAACATGTCCTTCTCCATCTATAATCATAAAAACACCTTATTCCATTATCCTAACATTACTACCTTTAGGATTATCTTCTACTAATTCAGCAATAGATAAACATTTCCCGCCAGCTTGCTCAATTTTTTCTTGAGCTTTAGTTGAAAATTTTAACGCAGCAATATTGACTTTGTTTTCTAAATTACCATTAGATAATACTTTACCTGGTACTAAAATAGTCTCATCAGCATTAGCAAATCTATTAATATTAGATAAATTTACTTCTGCAGATCGTCTATTAGATTTTTGAAGTCTTTTAGCAATATCTTTCCATATAGCTGCATCTTCTTCGTGAGACTTATTAATAAGTTCGTTTATAAGATTAACAAGGTTAGGATTAGTTTTTGTTATTTTTTTAGCCATTATTTATTTCCTCCTTCACTAAATCTGATAAATTTATCTGATTTTTCACCTAATTCATCACAAGCTTTTAATAAAACTTCTTTAGGAGTCATTGATCCATCAGTTTCAATATTAAATATAAAATTGTTATCTTGATGCCCTATATTAATATAATTGTTAACAGAAGCTCTAGAACAACTTTTACACATAGAACAATCCTCAATATCTAAAACTTTAATAACTTTTGATCTTCTATCAGCTTTTAAAATCCCTCTAGGACATGCATCAGCACAATCATAGTCGATTTCAACATCGTCATTAAAAGTTATTTCAGGATATTGTTTATATGCACAAACAGTAGTTGGCATCCATTTAGCATGAACTTTACCTTTTCCTAATTTAGCTACTGCTTCAATTTTAAGTTCTTCGCCTTCTTTTAAATTAACAATAGGGATAGTATCATATACAGGCCTAATTTTTGAGTCATTAGAATGTAAATCTTTAGAGTAAATAGTTTTAACACCTTCTTTAGGACCAGTAGCTTCTAAAGTAAAAGAAACACTACATTTTGGACAACTATCTCCACAATCACATTCATCAGCCAATTCCATACCTTCAACAAATTCTAAGTTGGAAACTAAGGGTGTTAAACCTAATCTATGAGCTAATACCTCATTAAACATTGAAGAATCATTTCTAATAATATTAACATCTTCAATAGCTAATTTAGGTACATCCATCATAGCTGAACGCCTAATTGCATTAATAAAAGGTACTTCTACATCTTTGACAATAAGAGTCATCTCATCATCATTTTGACTTTTGACATCAATCTCCATATTAAACCCTTCTATAATCTTCTTCCTCTTTTACCACCAGGTCTACCAGTACCATCGTGAGGAATAGGAGTTATATCTTCGATTTTTCCTATTTTAATTCCAGCTCTTGCTAATGCACGAATAGTAGCTTGTGCACCAGGACCGGGACTTCTAGGTCCGTTTCCACCAGGAGCTCTTACTTTAATATGTAAACCAATAAAACCTTTTTCTTTAGCATCTTCAGCTACTCTAGTAGCTGCAGCCATTGCAGCAAAAGGAGAAGATTCTTGCCTATCTGCACGAACAACTTTTCCACCAGACCATTGAGTTATGGTTTCTGCACCAGTAATATCAGTAACAGTTATAATTGTGTTATTGAATGATGAATAAATATTAGCTATTCCCCATTTTTCGTCGTTTGCCATAATTACACCTATTCATTATTTTCTTCAACAATTTCAGCTTTATCAGCATTATTGTGTTCTTGTATTTGTTTAGCTACAGGAGAAGATCCATAAAATCCTATTTGATCTTCTTGACCTCTTAAAACAACATAACTTGGAGAATCTATTTTTTTACCATTTAAAGCAATATGTCCATGTACAACAAACATTCTTGCTTCTTTAGGAGTACGTGCTAAACCTTTTTTATATACTACAGTTTGCAATCTTCTTCTTAAAATATCTTCAACAGTTAAGTTTAAAATATCTTCAAGTGCAGCGCTTTCTGCTAATACACCTGTTCTAGCTAAGTGACCTAACAATTCTAATTTTTCTACTTCTACTTGATCTGAAGAAAAACCTAATAAATATCTTGCTTCACGACTATATCTTCTAACTAATGTATCAGCTTTCCAAATTTCTTTTTTATTTTTTAAACCGTACTTAACCATTAGTTTGTTTTCATCTTTAATTCTTTCTGCATTCCAAGGATGAGGTGGTGTGTTATACTTCTTCCTTGATTTTCTTGGGTGTCCCATTATATTATCTCCTTAATAAAATAATTATAAAAAAATCTATCTTTTATAGATTTAATAAAATAAATTATGAGTCTATCCTCTTGATCTACTTACGCCAACTGATGAGCCTTTTCTGAAAGTAGACTTGGTTCTTTGACCTCTAACAGGTAAACCAACTTCATGTCTACGACCTTTATAACTTCTAGTTTTTTTCATTCTATTTAAATCATCTCTTAAAATCATATCAAGATCAGATTCAATTAAATGACTAGTTTCACCAGTTTCATAGTCATTCCTTCTATTTAACATCCATTCAGGAACACCATGTTCTTTAGGATTTTCAATAATTTTTTCAATTTTTGCAACTTTTTCATCTTCAAGATAACCAATTTTATCAGTTGAGTTTAATCCTAATATAAGAGACATAGACCTAGATAAAGATAATCCTACACCTTTAATATCAGTTAAAGCGTGTTCAATGGTTTTATTACCATCTACATCCTTTCTAGAAATACGCACCAAGTGCTTAAATTCGTCTTCCATTAAATAACCTCCATTTATAGAGCAAACCTACGAGACTTAAAAAAGAATAGGTTCGAATGTTTCGTATTACAAAACACAGTTTTATTCAACAATACTAAAACTTAGTATACAACTAAGAGTTCATAAATATCAGATAAAAACAATCATTTATAAAATTAGTAGAATAATTAAAATAACTGTTTAAAGCTAATAAACGCCGAGACTGGGATTTGAACCCAGGAGGGGATAATCCCCACAAGATTTCCAGTCTTGCGCCTTACCAAGCTAGACTATCTCGGCAAAATAATACAAATAAAATAAGTATTATAGTATAACAAAATATTTAATATTTAACATATTTAAATGTATTGGTAAAAAATAAAAAATATCAAAAATTAAGAATATTTAATATTTTTTAAAGTAAAAGAAAGGCCTAAACCAATTATAAGAATTAATATAATAACATTCATTACTAATTTCATTGCATTAAAAACAATAATATTAGAAATTTCTTTAACATGATAATTTTCTTTTTGATCTTCACTAAGTGTACCTACTTTATTAACATAATTTTTCGCATCTTCTTTAAAATGAGCATCATCAATCTTCTCAGGATAATATTGATCAATTGCATCATAAAGCCCTCCAAAAGCACCTAGAATTAAAATTGTTCCAATAACCGCAGTACCCATAGAAATACCTAAATTAGCAGAAGTAGAAATGAAACCTGAAGCTGAAGCTTGATCTTTTTTCTCAATTTCATTTAATGCTAAATCTAATATTAATGAAATTACAAATCCTAAACCTCCACCAAGTAAAAACATACCTGGTAGTAATGTTATTAAATCTATATCTAACCCAAAATTAAATCTTAAAAGTAATGCACCAATTATAGATATAACAAAGCCAAAACAAATTATTAATTTATGAGATATATAATTAGTAAGTCTAGGAGATATTAATGCAAATAATAATAAACCTATTGTTAAAGGAACCAATGTTAAACCAGTTGTAAAAGCATCAATTTTCATAACAGATTGTAAAAATATAGATATTGAAAATAATGCACCTGCAAGTGCAACACTTGCAATTAAACGAATTATAGATCCAACAGATAAATTTTTAATTTTAAGCATTGATACATCAAATAAAGGTTCATTTCCATTATTTTTTAATTTATTTTCATAATAATAAAATATAGCTAAAATAATAATTGCAAAAACTATGATAAATGGAGAAAATTGTACAAAATCTGAATTAATAGCTAATATACCTATAACTAAAACAACTAATCCAAAAATTGATAAAATAGATCCTAACTTATCAAATCTTCCTGTACTTATAGGCTCAAAGTCTTTAATTTCTTTAGAGAAAACAAAAATAAATATTATTACAATTAATTCAACAGCAAAACCAAATCTCCATGAAAGAAATGTTGTAACAAATCCTCCAAATAAAGGACCGATAGCTGCAGCTATTCCTGCCATTGCACTAACAATAGAAAGAGCAATAGTCCTATCTTTTCCAGTATAAGTTCTACTAACAATAGATAATGTAGCTGGAGTCATTAAAGCTCCACCAATTCCTTCAAGTAATGACCATCCAAAAAATAGCATTGGAGCCGATTGACTAATAGATGCAATAAATGTACCTACACCATAAAATATAGCACCAATTAAAAATATCTTTTTTTGACCATAAATATCTTGAAGTTTTGCACCAACAAGCATTAACGATGCAGTAATTAAAGTATAAAAAGTAATAATAGTTTGTATTGTTCCAATATCAGTGTTTAAATCTTTGACTAAAGATGTAATAGCAACATTCATAAAAGTAGAATCCAAAGCTATAACAAATGAAGCACAAGCAATAATGATTAATAATAACCATTTTCGAGAATTATTTTTCCCCATTTTAAAAAAGCTCCTCAATTATTTCCACATCATTGGATAAACATCTTCTTTCATAAAGACTTTATTAGTATTAACAACGATTCCAGAATTAGCTGTAATTAATTCTTCTAAATCAACTAATAAATTTCCTGAAGCAACTAATTCTCCTTTTAAAGAAAAGATAGCTACTTGATTGTGTTTTTTAATGTCATCTGAGAAGGAACTTATACCTCCAACAGCCAGATCAGCACCATGACAAATTGCCCCCACAGCTGAATCTTTAATAATAATTTTAGGTAAATGATCTGCAACTCTCTCCATTGGGCGAATAGCTTGTCTTAAATACTCTTCATCACCATCTTCTCTGTAAAAATGATAACTATCTGTTAAATCATGTAATGTAGTTAAATTTGATTTTTCATTAAATGATCCAACTTGAGTTCTACGTAGTTCTGCCATATGAGCACCAACACCTAAAACTTCACCAATGTTATGGCAATAAGTTCTAACATATGTTCCTGCTTCACATCCTATTTTAAAAAGAACATCTCTACCATCAATTTCATAAATAGTAGAATAATAAACATTACGAGTTCGAAGTTCCCTTTTAACTGCGGATTTTACAGGAGGTAATTGATAAATTTTACCTGTAAATTCTTTAAAGACTTCTCTAATTTTATCTTGAGAAACATTTTCATGTAATCTTAAAAGACAAACATATTCTTTAGGAGCTTCAAGTAAAAGTTGAATAGATTTAGTTGCATCATCAATCCCTACTGGAAGAATACCAGTGACTTTAGGATCAAGTGTACCACCATGACCTGTTTTTTCACAATCTAAAATTATTTTAATCCATGCATCTACTTCATGAGATGTAGGCCCAGATGGTTTATCTAAATTAATAATGCCTTTGGAAATATATTCTTCAATAGGTCTTTCATCAGGTATACAACCATATGAAGGATTTGTACTTGATTTAGATAAAACAACCATATTCTTTTTCATAAAAATCACAAAAAAATAATCACTCTAAAAATAAATGAGTTTTAAAAATAAGTTATGGAAAATATTTTATTAAAATAAAACATTTTCATTATAAAGCTTTTAAAGCATCTTTAATAGCTTCAGCATCGTTAGAAACTTCGATAGTATCTGCAGTAGGTTCTAAATGAGCAATATTACATCTTCTATTTTTTACAGATTCACCGATAACTTCAACAAAGTTTTCATCAATAATTTCAACTATTGCACATTTTTCGCCTGCTTCTCTACCAGCAGTTTTAACACATACTCTTCCTTTTTCAATTGATACCATTTATATCACCTTTAATGTTGTAAATATAATTTCAGCAATACTTTCAGGGACAAACCTATTAGTATTGATTAATATATCATAAATATCTAGATTGTTAATATTAATATTATGAATATCTAGATATCTTAAAGCTTCACTATCTTCACGTATTTTAATTTCACGTATAGCTACTTCTTCTGATTTTGATTCCCTATTACAAATTCTTTTAGCACGAACATCAAATGGTGCAGTTAACCAAATTTTTAAATCTGCATTAACAAAATAAGCAGACAATCTTCCTTCAATAATAAGGTTTTCAGAATTTTCAGCTAGTTCAGCTTGTTTTTTGTCAATTTCAATATCGATGTCAGTATTATTTTCAGCATATTTACTAAATTCAATAACAGACATTCCATTTTCTTTAGCCATTTCTCTGAAAATTGATCCAGTAGAAACATAAGGAATATCAAGTTTTTTAGATAATACTTCAGCTGCAGTAGTAGTACCACTACCAGCTAAACCACCGATTGTAATAATCATTATTGTCTTGCCTCATTTTTGAAATGCTTACGCATGCAAGCAGAACATAAATATCCACCATAAGGCCTACTAGGTCTTTTTTGGGTTTTGGATAATTTATTAATTTCATAAGGACGTCCACGAGGAACACCATTTAAAGTAGCTCCACATTCACCACAAACATGTTTACTTGGTTTTTTCTTTTTATATCTTAAAACGTTTTCTCCACCAGGAGTATTTTTACGCATTCTTTTATATGATCTAGATCTATATCTTAATTCAGGCATTTAATCACCTAATTTTATAATTTTTAAATAAATGTATTAATTTGAGATATTAATAATATGTTTTTATTATTAATAAATATAATTTATTAGAATCCTTGTTTGATTCCTACAAATTTTCTTAAAATTTGACCAATAGCTAATGTACAAATAAAGTACCAAAGAAGCCATCCAATTGCAAATGGTATAGTTGCCTCACCGCCATAAATTAATGGTCCAATAGTATGCCAAATTGGAGTTAAAGTTCCATAATAAACAGTAACTGGAAGGTTAACTATTAAATCACTAATGGCTGAAGATCTCATCCACCAAAACACAAGTAATATAGGAACCATTGTAACAATAGCAGGTTTAAATGAATTAGTCATCATTTTACTTTGTTTTTCCATGAAATCCACTTGTTTAGCCTGTAATTTAGCTATTTTTTTACTATCTCCACTTTTTTGAGCTTCACGAAGCTCATTTTGAAACTCTTTCATTTCTTCCCTAATATCATTCATTTCATCGTGATCTACTAATAATTTATTAGCAACTGTAGTAATAATTGAAACAACCAAACTAATAACAAATACTGTTAATATAGGATTAGATGGATTAGGATCTAATGCAATTAGTGGATTTAAAATGTCATTAATCGCTGCCATTATATAAGCAACAAAACCACCAATTGCAGTGAAAATATCAGCCATAATAATTCTCCTTTAACTATTTTAATAATTCGACAATTTTAGAAACTGTAGAATCTAAATGTTTATCATGATTTTCAACAACTTTAACTGTAGCTCCAGTTAAGGTAGCATAAGCCATTGAAGCAGCCCTATTCATCTCTTGATGTAATTTAATATTTTTAGCAGATTCCATGTCCCTAACACGAGTAGTGTCAGTTAATCTCCTATAAATAATTTCATCAGGATTAGCTTCAATTAATATGAACATATCAGGCAATAATTCTTCTAAAACCCATGCAGGAAGACCTGGTAAAAATCCAGAAGGAGTTGCTATAGTACAATGAGTATCTACAATAACATTTTCTTTTTCAGATTTTTCCTTAATTCTTCTAGCAGCTTTCTTTTGAATGCCTTTTTGGATATCAGGAGATAATTTTCTAAGTTCATCTCTATTATCAACAATTTTATCTTCAATAGCTATTTCAGTCATTATATCTCCATAATTTAAATGAAGATAATCTACTTCTTCAAGAGTTTTATTAAGAAGAGTAGTACTTCCTGATCCAGGAATTCCTGTTAAAACAATTAATTTCAAACAAACACCTCTAATTTTAAAATTTTAATTATCTCCTAAGAATTTTCTAAGCATCGGATGTGAGTCCATAAGTTGCTCTTCAGCCATTTCTTCATAAAGTTTATAAACAATTCCTACAGTAAGTAAAACTCCTGTACCTCCACCTAAAGCAGAAGTAAGATCTGCTCCAAATGCAATAAGTCCTACAAAAGCACCACTTATAATAGTTAATGCAGGAATATACTTTTTAAGAATTTTATAAAGTTGACGTTTACTACTTCTGAAACCTGGTATTTGAATACCTGAATCATAAAGTTGTTGTGAAACTTTTTTAGCATTTAATCCACTAATTTCAACCCAAAGATAAGAGAATACAATACAACATGTAATGAAAAATATTGCATAAATTAAAACTCTAATTGGATCTGTCCAAAGTAATGCTACATTATTTGGAGTAGATAAATATAAAGCTATTCCACTAACTGCTTTTCCTTGTTCAATTTGTCCGAAAATAGGAAACCCAATTCTTTGGAAAACACTAGCTATTAATGAAACATTAACAAGTAATGCACTAGTTAAAATAACAGGCATATTACTAGCATAAATAAATTTCAAAGGATATTTAGCTACAGAACCTCTAACACGACCATGACCTCTAATTTGCCCTCTAGAAATAGGAATTTCAACTCTAATAGATTCACCATAAACAACAATTAAAAATACAATAATAGTTGCAAATAATGGGAGCAATATTGAAAGATCAGGAGTGCCATTAGCTATTGATTGGATAAATCCAGCTAAAATACCTGGATATGAACCATCAGCAGCAGGTAAGAAATTAAATACACCTACAATAATAGCTTCACAAACACCAGCAGCAATAAACAATCCAATTCCACTACCAAAACCCCATTTTGATACAACTTCATCAAGGTACAATACTAAAATAGCACCAATAACAAGTTGAAGGAACAGGATACCAATATATGATTCATCAATTGGAATTAAACTACCAGTTAATACTAAAACACCAGCTTCAAAAATTGTAAAGACAATAGCTAAAATTTTTTGAGTACTTTGGAACAATGCTTTATCTTTATGAGAGGATAAATCTAATTTTAATAATTTTGAACCAACTAAAAGTTGTAGTACAATGGATGAAGTAACAATAGGACCAATACCTAATGTAAGTATTGAACCAAAACTTCCTGCCATAACAGCTCTTAATTGTGCAAATTGATCTACTGCACTAGGACTTAAACCAAATAATGGAATTTGGGTTAAAGCAAAGTACAATACTAAAATAATTGCAGTCCATTTTAATTTTTCATTGAAGCCTTCCTTATGAATCGGAGCTTTAACTTCAGGCAAAAATTTAAATAATGGAGTGAATTTTTCTAAAATCATTATATTCCCCAGTACTAAGAAGAAACTATAATTCTATAGCTTCTCCTCCACATTCTTCGATTTTTGACTTAGCAGATTCAGAAAAACTAGGTGATTTAATAGCTAAAGCTTTGGTAATATTACCTTTTGCTAAAACTTTATTAAAACCTAATTCAGTAACATCAATTGCAATAGTATCTCCTTCTTTAGTAGCAAGACCTTTATCTAAAAGTTCTTCAGCTTTTTCTTCTAAGTAAGATACATTAACTGTATTGATTTCTTCAATCATTTTTTGAGGTCTTTTAAAACCATGTTTACCATAATGATCAGGGTCATATTTAGCAGTCCAAGTCCAGTGTTGTTTAGAAGCACCAGCATTACCTTTTCCACCTTTGTTACCAGCCCCTCTTCTTTTCTTGGAACATCCTCCACCAATGGATCTTGAACCTCTCATTTTATTAATTTTACGTTTAGTTCTAATCATAGTATCACCTTAAGCCATTTTTTTAGCAAGCTCTTTAATAGCTTCTCCCCTATAACCTAAAGAACCTCCTTCTTTAAAGGAAACACGAATATTTTCATATCCTTTTCTAGGAGGGTGAAGGCGTAAAACAGGCTTAATATTTAAATCAGACAATTTAACTTCACCATTAACTAAAGCTTTAGCTAATTCATCAATAGAATCATAATCAGAATTTTCTTTTAAGAATTCATTAGTAAGTTTATCTCCACCAATGATTTCACCACGTTTAGATAAAATTTCAGCTAAAGTTTCAGCATCAATTTCTCCCCATGTAACATAATCCTTAGATTTTTGAAGCATTCCATTATAACTAGGATTATCTTCAACTAAAACAGCATGGCTAATTCTATTAAGTCTTAACATTTTTAAAGTTTCTGCAATATTTCTTATGACACCGGTTGTGCCTCTAACTCTAATAACAAAAAACATCAAATCACCAATTATTCAGAGCTAACTCCCATGCTCTTAAGTTGTTTTTCACTAGCTTTTACTTTACTTAATTCTTTTAATGCGTCAAAGACAGCATTAGCAAAATTAACAGTAGTTTGGGTTTGACCACTAGAAGTAGACCAAACATCTTGAATACCTGCAAGTTTTAAAATAGTTTTACCTACATC
Organism: Methanobrevibacter sp. DSM 116169; assembly: GCF_046197865.1. Lineage (GTDB taxonomy): Archaea > Methanobacteriota > Methanobacteria > Methanobacteriales > Methanobacteriaceae > JAHKLT01. The sequence continues at coordinate 1,252,171 of NZ_CP166990.1, forward strand.
ACCAACAACAAGTCCTACACCTGCTGGAGCTGGTATTAAAGAAACATTTACACTACTAGTTTTACCTTGGACTTTGAAAGGAACTGTGTGTTGTCTGTGACATACACAACCCCAATCTCCACAGCCTCTTCTAACTTTAATAATATTATATTTAGCATTATCAACAGCTTTTCTAATAGCAGGCCCTACTTCTTTAGCTTTACCTTGGCCTAAACCAACATAACCGTCTTTGTTACCAACAGCAACAATAACTCTGAAGTTAACTTTTCTACCAGATTTGTGCATTCTTTGTACTAAATTAACATCCATAACTTCTTCTTCTAAATCAGGGATTAATGCGTCAAGAATTTCTAATTCCATTATTGGAAGACCTTTTTCAAAAATCTCATCAATATCAGTAATAGTACCTTCTTTAACTAAATTCCCTAACTTAGTTTTTGGTTCCCATTCTTCCATATTAAAACTCATATTTATACCCCTGTCTCATCAATCTTGTTTTTAGTTTCATCAAAGTTTTTAGGTAAATCCACAGGTTGAAGTCCTTTTTCTAAATATTTAGAGAATAATTTTTTGACTTCATCTTCAGATAATGATTCAGCATAATTAGCAATATGTTCACCAGTAATACGATCATCACTAGGTAAAACAGATTCACCGTGAGGAATTTCTAATCCTGCATCAATAGCTCCTTTTAAAGCTGCAAAGATTTTAGAACCTTTAATTGGAGATTTTAATCCAACATCTAAAATTGCATTATCAATATCATTAGCTATTGCTTTTTTACCGCAAAGGTAAGCAGTTAAATAAGCTGCACTGGTGTTTTTCAAACCACCTAACCATCCTAAATCAATTAATTCTTTACTATTTGCAGAAACAATGGTTTCATCACCATCTTTCTTATACATAATTATTTGAACATTAACGTAAGAATTGGATAATCTAACAACTAAACGAGGTTTGTCATGATCGACTAATTTAATTCTCGCAGCATAATTAGTTTTACCCTCTCTTCTTCTTCTAAATGCTACTTTATATTTTGTTCCTTGTGCCAATTTAATTCCTCCTATTTAATCAAATCATGATCGCGAGCATAGGTCTTCATGTAAGATTTACTTTTGAAGGCACCACCCTTAGCCATTTTATATAATTTACGATAAGTAGTAGCATTAATTTCTTCATCTTCACGCATTTGTTTAAGATCTTTTCTTAAAGCCCTGATAGTAGTCATCCAAACTTGTTTTTTAGGTGACCGAGCATTTTTTGCTCCTTTTATACTACCCCTACCTTTTCTTTTACCTTTTTTCTTTTGTTCCGCTATTTTTTTAGACCTGAAGCTACTAATACCTTTTTTAGGTTTAGCTTTAATAACTCCGTCATTTATTAGCTGGTTTACATTTTCCCTAGTAATAGCTCTTGAAACCTCATCAATTTGTTCTGGATCGATCCAAACACGGTTCAAGCCTACTTTAAGTATACTCGCAGCTAATCTTTTTTGTGTAGTAAGATTCATTTATAATCCTCCGTATTCAGCAAAGCTGATAAACTTAGATAATACTAAGTTTCCCTTAAATAACAAATAATAATTAAACTCAAAAATTCCCGAGAGTTTAAAATATTAATATGATTATTAATTATTTATTTAAAATTTTAATACCTAATTCTAATGCTTTACTAAGCATTACTTCTTTTTTCTTTTGACCAATAGTTGCACTTATTCTTCCTGCTTCAGTAGCTGGATCTAATTTTTCTAAATCATCCATATTACGAATAAGAACATCTTTATATCCAGATGGATGTAATCCTCTGGTTTCCTTAGGAGTCCTATAACCAATAGCAGGCATTGCTGGTTTTCCTGCCTCATACCTTCTCATTTTACTGGTTTTTCCTCTAGGACGTCTCCATTTTATTCCAAGTTTTTTATAACGTGAATATTCTTGTCTTTTAAATCTTTTATTCATTTAATCACCTAAATGTAAAAAAAATCCCTTATTCCTTACTAACTAAATATATTCCATCTTGGAATACTCTAGGATCTCGTCCTTTAATTTTAGTAGCTTGTTCAAGATTAGCCATAGTTTGACCAACATCTTCTTTATTAACACCAGTAATAGTGACTTCATCTCCCTTAACAGAAACTTTTGCACCACCGACTACATTAGCCATTCTAGGATGTCTTTCTCCAAGGAAATTATCAATATTTATTTTATCTTTATTCACTTTAACAGTCATTGGAAAGTGAGCAAATACAATTTTCATATGATATGTAAAACCATCAGTAACTCCTTTAATCATATTATTTAAATGAGCTTTTGTAGTTCCAATCATTGATTTATCTTTCTTTTTTGGGAAAGAAGTTACAAGAACAATACTATTATCATCTTTACTAATTTTTACATTAGGATATGAGAAATTTCTAGAAATTTGACCATTTGGACCTTTAATAGAAATATCCTTATCAATTATAACTTCAACGCCTTCAGGAATTTCAATAACTTCCTTTATAGCTGCAGCTACTACCATTTTATCACCTAATACATGTAAGCCAACAAACGACCGCCAATTCCTTTATCTTTAGCCTCTTTGTGAGTCATAATTCCTTCAGGAGTTGTAACGATCAAAATTCCGAAATTTTTTGCTGGTAAATATCTTTTTTCGAATTTTTCGAATTCATCTTTCTTAACAGCATGGCGAGGTTTAATAACACCACATTTATTAATGTTACCATCAAGTTCCACAATAAATTTACCTGCCTTGTTGTCATCTACATATTCAAAATTACCTATATAATTCTCTTTTTGCATAGTGCTTAAAACATGCCCTATTAATTTAGAAGCTGGAGAAATACAACATGAATCATTCACTTGTAATTCATTATTCCTTATATTTGTTAAAGCATCTGCAAGAGGATCCATAAGACTCATATAAAACACCTCTAATTATATTTTTTAAAACCCATTTTAGGAGCAAGTTCTCTAAAACACTGTCTACATAAACTTAGGTTATATCTACTGACCATTGCTGAATGATCACCACAGCGTGTACATTTTTTTGCTGCTTTTCCGTATTTTCTTGGCAAAATATCACCTATGAATTTAAATTAATTTGGAAATTATCTTCCATAAACTTTAAAGTTTCTTCTTTTGTAATCCTATGCTTTTGAGGAATGTTTTTCTTTTGAATTTTTCTTTTATTAACCCTATAACCCGGTTTTTCAAAAGTAATAGAAACATTCATACCAAAAATTCCAATATCTGGACTATACTTCATAGTTGGAATATCAATGTGCTCAGTAATACCAAAAGATAAGTTTCCATTAGTATCAAATTGTTTGCTTTTGATATTTCTACCAATTCCTTCTAAAACCATATCAATAGCTTTATTAGCTTTTTCCCCTCTTAAGGTTACTTTACATGCAATTGGTTGATTTTTTCTAATACCAAATTCAGGATTTGTAACTTTGGAAAAAGTCTTAACAGGAGTTTGACCAAACATACTCTCTAATAATGAAATAGCACGAGATAATCTTTCACCAGATTCTCCAACACCAATACTAATAGTAGCTTTAGAAATTAAAATTTCATTCATTGGGTTCATTTATTAGCCTCCAATAAAGAAATACTAGGTTTATCATTACCTAAAACAAAAGTATAATCTTTTAAAGTAAGGAAAGTATCCTTTTTACTGTTTTCAATAATTACAGTATTTGGATTGGAAGATTGATCAACATTAATTTCAGAAATAATACCTATTTCACCAGTATGTTTACCTCCAGTTACTAAAACTGAAGCTCCTTCACCAAATTTAAATACTTCATCAATTTCATTGTTTGCAACATTTAAAGAAATAACATCTGATACATCATACTCATCTGCATCAACAATTAAGTTTTTACCATCATGTAAATTTAATTGAGTTTTATTATCTTTAATAGTTGTTTTATTAACAATTTTACATAATTTTGAGCTATCTTTTGAAACTTCGTGTAATTTTAATCTACCTTTAGTATCTAAAAGAATTCTATAAGATTCACCAGTTTTTGGAATTTCAATAATATCCATAAAACCTACTGGGAATTTATAATCTTTAATAACTCTTCCATCAACTAGAACATTACCTGAGTTGATGATTCTTTTTGCTTCTCTAGCATTATCTGCTAAAGCTAAAACATCTCTAATAACTAAAGTTAAGGATAAAGATTTATTAATAGCATGTGAACCTGCGGAAGGTTTCACGGTCCATGTATCCTCTTTAGGATGGATAGGCCATGTTTTAGGTGCTTTAAATCTTTTAAGATGTTTTCTTGATCCCATTTTAGCCATATTAATTAGCCCCTTCAATATTTTTTATTCTTCTATCATCATCTAAATCTGCATCAATAATCATCAAATTAGATGGGTCGAGAGGTACATATACTGCATTACCATCAGGTTTATTTAAAACAACACCATCAACAGTAACTTTATAGTTTCTGTGAGTTATTGAAATAACTTTTCCTTCTTGTTGTTTGAAATCACCACGTAAGACTTTAACTTTGTCTCCGACTTTAATAGGTAATGATCGTACACCCACTTGTTCTCTTAATTCTTTACTTAAATTAGAACTCATATAATTTTGACGCTTATGTAATGGAGCATCATAACGAGCTTTTCTTTGTTTTCTTGGTTGTATTGACACATTATCACCTATACTAAAATACTTGCAGCACTGCCAACACTAGGCCATCTATCTGCAGCTTCTTTAGCTACAGGACCTCTTACTTCAGACCCTTTTAAAACTCCTTCAGGAGTAATAATAACAGCTGCGTTATCTTCGAACTTAACACGAAGGCCATCAGCACGTCTGAATTCCTTTTTTTGTCTAATAACAACGGCATTGACAATTTCTCTTCTCATATCTGCAGTTCCTTTTTTAACTGAAGCAACAACTAAGTCACCGACACCAGCAACATCAATTCTTCTACGAACCCCTTTATATCCTTTTACAGATATTATTTGAATTTCACGTGCCCCAGTATTATCAACACATTGGAGTCTAGCTCCAATAGGTAAAGGCTTAGAAACACTAGATGTAATTGCTTTCATAATTTATTCTCCTTTTAATTCAACTAATACAAAATGTTTAGTTTTACTTAAAGGTCTGCATTCAGCAATTTTTACTGAGTCGCCTATTTTAACATCAAAACAATCAGGTTTATGGACACTGATTTTTGATTTTCTTTTTTCATATCTTTCAAATTTTCTTATGAATTTATAGAAACTACGTTCTACAGTGATAGTTTTTTCAGCTTTATCACTTACAACAACCCCTTCAAGAACCTGACCTCTTACTGGTAAAGTACCGTGAAAAGGACAATTAGGATCTTCACATGTAGTTTCTGGCTTTTGAACATTAAGTCCTACCATAATATCACCTATATTTTCTTATATCTTTTTTTTATTCTATCTTCTGGACGAATCAACAAAATTTTTCCATCAATCTCTACAAATTCCCCGTTTGGAAGTTTAAATTGGAAAGTTGAAACCTTTTTAGGAAATACTTTTTCAGTTATTTTTCCATTTCCCGTAATAAACTCAATTTTTAAAGTATTTTTGGTTTCATCTATTACTGTACCAATTCGATTAAGAGATTCATTATTAAATTTATGAACATTAACAGAAAGTCCTATTAACTCATGATAAACAATATTTTTAGAATTTATCATTTAAACCTCTATAATGATTCTGACATATGGAATAATTTAATTATTGAATTAGATGTAAACTTATCTCTTTTTTTTAGAATCTCTTTTTTTGGTTTCACGAATCTCAATTGTATCTGAGGAAAAACCCATGTCGGATAAAACTTCTTTAACTTTAACTTTATGATCTCCTTGGAGTTCAATTTGTCCGTTTTTGGAAGTTCCACCACAAGCACATTTATTTTTAAGAGTTTTAGTAAGTTCTTTTATATCAATATCATGCTCATCTATACCTTCAATAATAGTCATGAGTTTCCCGAATCTACGTCTAACAGTAAAAACTTTAACAGTTTGAACTTCTCTTGCAATTTCTTCGCAAACACAAAGTTCTTCAGGAAGCCCGCAAACATCACATATCTTTGACATTTAATTCTCCTTTTGTTTTTCGTTCATAATTGTAAGAACACGAGCTATTGTCCTTTTAAGCTCTCTAACTTTTCCAGGGTTTTCATTAACACCTGCAGCTGCACTTTTAGAAATATTTTTGGCTAATTCTGCTTTGAGCTCAATCAATTTTTCATTGATATCCTCATTTTCCATTTCCCAAATTTCTTTACTTCTTAAAATCGCCATTATTTCAACTCTTTTATAATAATTAAAGAATGATGTTTATAATTAAATAAACATTATTAATTATCTTCCTCAATAGCTTCCTCTTCAGAATCTAATTCTTTCAAATCTTCAGAATCTAATTCTTCGATTGCTTCAATATCTTCTTCGAGTATTTCTAATTCTTCAGCGTTAGAATCTTCATCCTCAATAATAACATCTTCTTCAGAATTGCCCATTTCTTCACTTTCAACAACTTCATTGTCTTGAGTGATTTCCATTTTTGGAGGAAGAACGTCAACACTATCAGGTAAAACAATGCCCGGAGGCATGATTTTAACATAAATACCTAAAACACCTGGTTTTAATTGGACTGTTGCAAACCCTTTTTCTACATATTTAATAGAAGGTTCACCACATTTTTTGATATATCCTTCAACAAATTTAGCAACAGCTGATCTTGAACCTCTGATTTTACCAGAAATGGTAATTTCTACACCTTGAGCACCTGCTCCCATAATTCTACGAATTGTGGAATAAGCAACTCTCCTAAAGTGCATACCTCTTTGTAACATATTAGCTATTTTATAAGCCATGATTTTAGGATTAAGTTCTGGAACATCAACTTGTTTAACTTCAATTTGAGGATTGTCCAAACCATATTCATTTTTAAGAGTACTAGTAATGGTACGAACATTTTTTCCACCCCTACCAATAACCATACCAGGTCTTTCAGCATAAACAACAACCATTGTTCCAAGAGGAGTTATTTGAACTTCCATTCCACCATATCCTGCTCTTTCAAGCTCGGATTCTAAATATTCATCAATTCTGGTTCTTTTAAAACCTTCTGTGACAAAATCTTTTTCTATCATTGATTTAAGCCTCCTCTAAAACAATTTGAATATTGGTAGTAGGTGTATTAAATGGAGTAACTCTACCAAAAGCTCTTGGAATAATTCCCCTAATAATAATACTCCTGTGACTTGATATATGTTCTATAACAAGTTTTTCATTATCCAAACCTTTATATTCAGCATTTGCTTCAGCATTTTCTAAAACTTTTAAAATATGAGTAGCAGCTTTAACCGGATAACGCCCACTAGGCCATCCTTTTAATCCTTTTCTGTGACCAACTTTTTTATTATGTCTTTTGAAAGGAACAGCTCTTTCCATAGCAATTACTTCATCTAAGTAATTTTTAGCATCTGAAACTTTCATTCCTCTTAAAGCATTACAAATTTCAACAGAATGTTTTGGAGAAATCTTAAGAGATTTAGCCATAGCACGAGCAATTTTAGATTCATTTATATCTTTATTATATGCATAATTATTCGCCATGTTATAATCTCCTTATTTAAGTGGTACAAACATAGATGATCTTGTAGCACCCATACCTGGGTCACCATGTTGAACTCTTTGTCTAGTAGGTGCAAATTCACCAAAATAACATCCAATCATTTCTGGAGCGATTTCTACTTCAACAAAATGTTGTCCGTTATATATACCAAATCTAGTACCGACCATTTCAGGTATAACTATCATATCTCTACAGTGAGTTTTGATAACGATTGGTTTTCCGCCCTTATTTTCTTCTTTTTTCAATTTTCTCATTTTATCAAGAACAATTTGTTGTCTTGGTAAGAAACCTCTTTTCAAAGATCTTCTTTGTCTTGAAGGTAATAATGCTATTACATCATCAAGAGACATTTCTTGAAGTTCTTTAAGAGTATATCCTCTATATTTAAATTCCTTTCTTGCCAAAAAATCACCTCCAATTATCTTCTTTTACCTGTTCTCTTAGCTGCAATTGAACCAACTTTTCTTCCTGGAGGTGCATGTCTTGAAATAGTAGTAGGACGTCCAGGATGTTGTCTGTTACCTCCACCATGAGGGTGGTCAACAGCATTCATTGCTACTCCTCTAACAGTCATAGACTTTTTACCCTTTGCTTTAAGAGCATGCCATCTATTACCTGCTTTAAGGAATGGTTTTTCTTTTCTACCTCCACCAGCAACAACACCGATACTAGCACGGCATTTTGGGTTGAGATATTTTAATTCACCTGATGGTAATTCAACCACAGATTGATTTGCATCATGAGTAATTAAAGAAGCATAAGTACCAGAAGACCTTACAAAACGTCCTCCGTCACCTGGTCTATTTTCAATATTGTAAATAGGAGTTCCTTCTGGAATTTCAGCAAGTGGTAATGTATTACCAAAGCTTATAGGAGCTGAAATACCACATTCAATTTCATCACCAGTTTGAATGCTTTCAGGTGCAAGAATATTTCTTTTTTCACCATTTTCAAATTTAACTTCTGCAATAGGTGCAGTTCTACCAGGGTCATGAATAATTTCAGTGACAGTTCCTTTAATACTGCTTTCTTTTTCTAATGCATCGTAAGATCTATATTGAATTTTATCTTTAAAACGATGAGAAGCTACACGATAAGCAGGAGTTCCTCTTCCTCTTCTTTGAATAATAAGTCGTTTTCCCATAGAAAATCCCCCTAGAATACTCCCATCTTAATAGCTATGTCTTCTGCAGAACTTTCTTCAGCTAATTTGACATATGCTATTTTTAAACCTTTTGAATTGTAATGAAGATTAACTCTTTCTACATCTTCACCGAATAATTCTTTAAAAGCTTTTTTAACAGCATTTTTGTTTGATTTATGGTTAATAACAAAAACAAGTTCATTATTTGTATCAATTAAATTCATAGTTTTTTCAGTAACATGTGGTTTTACAATAACTGAGTATGGATCCATAATAATCACCTTTTTCCAATATTATTGGAATAATCCTCCAATTTTTTCAATTGCGGATTTTGTAAAAATAGTAAGTCTTCCTGGGTGAGTACCTGGCGCTAATAATTCAGCATTGAGGTTTTCTACACTAACCACATCTAAACCAGCGTGGTTTCTTGCACCTAAACTGATTCCTTTATCCTGATCAACTACTAAAAGAGGTCCTTTTACATGTTTATATTTACGGCCTCTTGTTTTTCCTCTTCCTGCTCTGATTTTTTTACCAGTTTTAGCACGAACAATATCATCAAAAACTCCTAAGCTTTTGAAAATTTCACGAGTTTCTTTTGTTTTCTTAACAGAAGAAATATCATCTTCAACAACAATTGGGAATTGATCTACATTATCAATGTTATGACCTCTATTTTCAACTATTTCTTTATTAGAAGTAGCTGCAATAGCTGATCTGATAGCAAATCTTCTTTCTTTGATATTGATTTTTTCATGATGATTTTTTTGTGCTCTAGTAGGATGAGCTTGTCTACCACCAACAGCTAAAGGAATAAAAGCAGCTTTAGAACCGTTTTTAATCCTAGGTACCATAGCAGCACCTCTACCTGAACCCCAAGATTCAGCAGAAGTTCTTTTACCTGCCATTGGATCATTACCCCAAGGTTGTACTCTAGCTGTTTGAGCAGAAATTACAGCTCTTTTAATAAGATCTGGTCTAAATTCCTCTTCAAAAATAGCTGGAAGTTCAATATCTCCAGTAACTTCTCCCTCTTTTGAATAAACATTAACCTTCATAATTATACACCTTGTTTAGATTTAGTGTTAATATGATTTATTTGAGGTAAATCATCTGCCTTTTTAGGCCTCATAGCTTTCCTAAGAATGATTAATCTTTTAGATGGACCAGGAATAGAACCTTTAACTAAAATATAGTCATTTTTAACAAGTCCGTATTTAATAAATCCACCATCTGGATTTACTTGGTCTACTTCATCTGCAGATGCAATTTTTAGAATTTTTTTATTGAATTCTGTTCTTTTATGGTAACCCATTTGCCCAGCTTGAGCAACAGTCCACATAGTTCTAGAAGGAGTCCAAGGTCCAATAGAACCTACATGTCTAGCTTTACTACTTCTTGCAGCTTTACCATACTGAATTCTGATTCCCCATCTTTTTACAACACCCTGGAATCCTTTTCCTTTAGTTGTTGCAATTGCGTCTACGAATTGACCTTCAGAAAAGATTTCACTAGCTTTAACTTCCCCACCTAATAATTCTAATGCAGCATTTAATTTTTCCTCAGCTGAGGTACCACCAATACCACATTCAAATATTTCTGGTTTTTTCTTAGGGACACTAGTCACCTTAGGATTAGTATGTACTAATAATTTTATATCCTCTGTGAATTCTAAAGTTTCTTTAATTTTAGCAATAGCTTCAGATTTATTATATTTCTTAGGAAGAGATATTTTCCTAGAAAGTTCTTCATCTAAATTGTCTGCGATAACTTCAGTTATAACTTTCAATCCACGAGATGTTTTTTCATATGCTCTTATACCCATTACTATGATAGCAGGAACTTCTAATACAGTTACAGGAGTAAATACTTCCATACCATTGGTTGGAGAATTTTTATCTGTGTCTGTGACCATAGCGTGAGTCATACCCACTTTATAACCTGCGAGACCAAGTAATTTTGTTTCATCGATAGTTGGCCAAGATTTTACTCTAGGAGTCTCTTTAGCAGCTCTTTTTCTTGGACTAAAAGCTACAGACCCTTTTCTTGGCTGATGATGTCTTGCCATTTAATTAACCTCCTTATTTAAGTTTTCCATTTTAATTTTTAAATTGAATTTTATAAGGCACTTATATTACATAACATAAGTTAACCTAAGTTAAGATAAGAATATTTTAAAATAACTTATCTGCATAAATAGTAATAAATAGCTAATATAAGCTAGTTAAAACTAGATAAACATGAATTTACAATATATTCAGTAAGTGTATGTATGTGCGTATTAATCCAACATTAGATTAATCATAGATAAAGTAGCAATTACTGCTTCTTCGGTCCTAACAGTCTCAGTTCCTTGAGATGGAATTGTATTAACTTTACAAAGATCCCAGTTAGAACTAGCAATATCTTCATTAATTGAAGAATATGGACCACCGAATAAAATAGCGATGCTTTTAGAATTATTTACCTTATTATATAATTCATCAAAAATAGAATTTATTGATTTTCCATATTTTGTTGTTAATATAACAAAATCTGGATTTAATACTTTTAAGCTATTTTTAAGATTTTTATTAGTGGATATAACATTATATCCCCAGTAAATGTCATCTGGTTCATCAGGTGTGACTATTACTTCTTTAGCAATTTTACTTACTTTAAAGCTAAAAACTTTATTAACAGTGAGTTGCTCTTTGCAAAAAACAAGATCATCTGTACCAATATCTATAAAAGTTCCTTTTTTATTTCTTTTTACTGTGAAACCTTGTCTATAATCTCCAACATTTAATTCCTCACTAGTAGGATGATGTGGAGTTCGAAGCGGTGGTAAAATACCAACATGCTTTAATTCTCCTTTTATAGGAAAAGCTCTTTTCCTCAAATATTGAGGAGTATTCATATAACTTAAAATTTCACTAATGAAATCTGCATCTTTTTGTGCAAATTCATCATTAACAGAACCATCATTATAGATAACAACATCACTTACTCTGAAAACAGCTAAAGCTCTACCTAAAATTCCAATTTTAGATGTTTTAAGCTTATAATCTTTTGTTTCTGAGATAAATGAACTTGGTAAAAACACAGATACCTTATCTTCATACATTAATAAATGTTTATAAATATTTATATATAAAGATTTTTGTTAACACAAATATAGCTATCACTAATACATATACATTCATCAATATTATATCACTTATAATATTGGTAGCTCGGCTACAAAATTATACTCATTAGAATATATTAATATAATTTATAAAAAAAATAGTATTTAAATATATTGTTTATTATATAAGTGCAAAACTAATTATTACAATTTAAATTAATTAATTTATGAAATTTCAACACGAAAAACAATAACTTTAACTTCTTTAATCTCTTTTGTATGGAAATCATAAATCTTTGGAATTGGAAAATTATATTTAAATTCATGACTTATTTTTCCACCTAATTTTTCAAAATAATCATAAATATAATCATGAGTAGATGCCATATGAAAAGAATAAACTACATCAGAAATAGCTACTGCCTTATTAATAAACTTAGTATCACTACCACTAATTGCTTTTTTTTGAGATCCAAATGGAGGATTTTGAAACAATGTATCAACTTTAAAATCATTAGGCACTTCAGATATATCAGAATGTATAAATTCAATGTTTTCTATATTTTTTCTTTTTGCAGTTTCACTAGCTATTTCAATAGATTCTTCATCTATATCAATTCCATAAATTTTATTAGCTCCAAGTAAACTAGAAGCAATTGAAAAAATTCCAGTACCACACCCAAAATCCATAATAGTTTTAGATGAAATATCCCCTAAAGAATATGCATTCCATAATAAATCTGCTGCAATAATAGCTGATGTAGAATATTGTTCTAAATCTACTTTAGGATTTGGATGAATAGGAACATCTTGAATTAACATTTCCAAATGTCTTTGTTTTGAAATTTTTTTCATATTTTAACCAATGTTTATTTTAGCCAACAAATATAATAATTAATAATATACATATTATATTATATATTTAAAAAAAGTTTTCATGGAGTTTTTTATGTTTGATAAAATATTAATTGCAAATAGAGGAGAAATAGCTATAAGAATAATGAGAGGTTGTAAAGAATTAGATGTTAAAACAGCTGCAGTTTATTCTGATGCTGATAAAACTTCTCTTTATACTAATTATGCAGATGAAAAATATGCATTAGGAAATCCTTCACCAGCAAAATCTTATTTAAATATAGATAAGATTATTGATATAGCTATTGATTCTGGATCCGATGCAATTCATCCGGGATATGGTTTTTTAGCAGAAAATCCTGCTTTTGCATCAGCATGTGAAAAAAATGGAATTAAGTTAATAGGCCCTACTAGTAATGTTATTCAAGAAATGGGAGATAAAATAACTTCTAAAAAATTAATGAAAAAAGCAGGTGTTCCTGTTATTGAAGGTACTCCAGATGGTGTAACAGATATTAAAGAAGCATCAAAGATTGCAAATAAAATTGGATATCCTGTTATTGTTAAAGCTTCCGCTGGTGGTGGAGGTATTGGAATGCGTGCTGTTTATGAAGAAGATGAATTAATAAGAGCTATTGAATCAACACAATCTGTAGCTTCTACTAATTTTGGAGATTCAACAGTATTCATAGAAAAATACCTTGAAAGACCAAGACATATTGAATTCCAGGTATTAGCTGATGAAAGTGGAAATGTAATTCATGTAGCTGATAGGGAATGTTCCATACAAAGAAGACATCAAAAATTACTTGAAGAAGCTCCATCTCCAATAATGACTGATGAACTGAGAAATCAGATGGGTGAAAGTGCAGTTAAAGCTGCTGAGACAATTGGTTATAGTGGCGCTGGAACTATTGAATTTTTATATGATAATGGAATGTATTATTTCCTTGAAATGAATACTCGTATTCAAGTAGAGCACCCCATTACTGAAATGATTACTAATATTGATTTAATTAAAGAGCAAATTAAAATAGCTGCAGGAAGAGAACTAACATTAGGTCAAGAAGATGTTGTTGTAAATGGTCATGCAATTGAATGCCGTATTAATGCTGAAAATCCATTGGCTGATTTTTCACCAGATCCAGGTAAAATTACAGGTTATAGATCACCTGGAGGACCTGGAGTTAGACTTGATAGTGGAGTTTATATGAATTATACAATACCTACTTTTTATGATTCAATGATTTCAAAGCTTATTACTTATGGAAGAAGTAGGAATGAATCTATAGCTAGAATGAAAAGAGCATTGAATGAATACATTATTTTAGGTGTTAAAACTACTATTCCATTCCATAAAGCTATTATGAAAAATGAAAACTTCCTTCAAGGAGATTTACATACACATTTTATTGATGAACATAAAAAAGGAATTGACAAAGAAATGGAAAATGTTATTTTAGAAGATTTAGAACGAGTGAGTCGATTAAAATCAACATTTATGCCTGCAAAAAAAATAGCTGCAATCTCTTCAGCTGTAGGCTCATATTTAACTAATGCAAAAACCCAACAAATAAATAAAAAAAGATGATCTTATGAAAAATGAAATATTAAATCTTTTACTAAAAGAAAATAAAATTTCAAAAGAAGCAGCTGAAGAATTTTCTATCTATGATATAGATGGCCTTATGAATACTATAAAAAATGTAGGCAAAGAAAAAACAGAACATATCCAAAGAGATAAAATCATTGATGGTTTAGATAGTCCTTTATTTAAAGAAAACATTTATGTTTATAAAGAAGTAATGTCAACTAATACTCTTGCTAAGTTTTTTGCAGATCAAGGTCAAGATGAAGAAACAGTAGTTATTTCTGAAAAACAAACAAAAGGTAGAGGCAGATCAGGAAAAAAATGGGAATCTCCTCTTGGTGGTGTCTGGTTAACAATGATTGTTAAACCACGTATCGATCAAACAAAAGCTTCCCTTATTACTCTTGCAACTGGTGTTGCTGTTGCAAATACAATTAAAAGTTTTGGAATTGAAAATGTTGAAATTAAATGGCCTAATGATATTTTAATTGATGGTAAGAAAGTTTCAGGAATTTTAACTGAAGCAGTTGCTAAACTTAATTCTATAAAATATATAGTAATTGGTGTAGGTATAGATGTTAGTTTAGAAAATAATAAAATGTCTGGTGATTTAAAAGAAGAAGCAATTTCATTAAATAAAGCATCAGGTGCAAAAGTTGATGCAAATGAAGTCATAAAACGATTTTTAAAAGAATTCGAAATCATATTCAAAATGTTTGAAGATGAAAAATATGAAGAAATATTAAAAGAATGGAGAAAAGATTCATATTCAATAGGAAAATATGCTAAAATCAGACAACCATTTGGAAATAGCTTCGATGCATATATCATTGGAATAAACAAAGAAGGAACATTAATTGTAGAAAAAGCAGACGGTACTCTTGAGAAGGTGATTTCTGGAGAATTTGAAATTAAAGACTAAACAATAATTCTCTAATTTCTTTTTTATTTTTAATTATTTTAAGTAATTCATCAAAAGACCAATTAATTTTATTATAAACATCTTCAATTGAAAGATTATTTGAGTCTTTAGAAGACATATCAAAACGAATAGTATTTGATGCACCAGGCATTGAAACTGCAGGAATAGTAATAATTCCTTGATTTTTAAGTAATATCATAGCAAAAATATAAGTTAAATCACTACTTGAAACATTATAATTAATATTGTATTTATCTACTTCTTTTTTTAAATCTTCTTCTTGAATCATTATTCCTGTTGGAGTTTTTTTAAAATAAGAAAAACTTTCATTAATTAAATTAAATAATTCATCTTTTTTTGAAATAGCATTAATTAAATTTTGAGGATTATATTCTTTTAATCCATTAACCATAGCAAGTATTGAAGAACCTTGTGCTTCTAGACCAAATTCATTAGCTTTAACTTTTATTAAATCTATTAACTCTTTTTTACCAGCTAAAAGCCCTCCTCTAGGACCATTCATCAGTTTATCAGTACTGGTTATTACAAGATCTACACCTAAATCCCATGCTCTTTTTTGATTAAAAACTGCAGTTCTAAGTCTTGCTCCAGATGCATCATCTACAAAAACAGGAATATTATTTTCTTTAGCTATTTTAATAATCTTCAAGAAGATATCTTCTGATATAACTTTATGATCCATTGTAGAACCTGTTATAATTATTAAACTAGTATTATCTAAAAGTTTAAAATCATTAATATTATCAAATTCATAATAATTTGCACAAATAAGTTTACATGATCTTGGAATTGAAGGATGTGAAGGTTTTTCTGGAACAAAATGCAATACATTTGAATTTTTTTTAACTAATGCTAAAATAGTAGCTAAAATTCCAGAACTAGTTCTATTAACTCCTAGAACTTTTTCACCACCCAGATGAATTTTACCTTGGATTTCTAATTGATTTTCAAAGATTGCTGGTCCAACATATGTTTCTAAAAGATTTAAATCATTTGAACTAGCTATAAATCCACCAGATAGGCCAGTCAAATCAAATAAATATTTTCGGCCTTTATTAAAAGTAATGTTTTCAATAATTTTAAGAGCATTTTCTCTTTTTTTAATTTCATCTAAAGAATTACTTATAATGCTCATTATATCTAAATAAAAAAAAAGTATTGATAAAATAAATAAATTATTTATTCATCAAATTTTAATTTGAAGTCATCTGAAAATGCTTCAACAAGGATTTTTAAGTTTTTATCTTCAATTGGTAAAGATATAGGTTCTGCTTCTCCTTCCATATAAGAATATTCTGCATCCATAACATTTCCATCTGCTGTAGTATAAAATATAATACTGTCTCCATTTTCTGGGTCTTTAGTTGGTAAAAATACTTCAACAGACATTCCTAATTGTTCGAAAAACTTAACTTTTTCATCATCACTTTTAATTACTTTTTTAAACTTTGTAATACGGGATTTTAGTTTTTTCTCAGCAACTGCATTTAAATCATCAGCCATATAAAACACTCCTAACTAATTTATAGTAAAATACACTTATATAGAAAATTAAATTTTAATATATATAATTATTTTGTACGTATTATATATACTTAACAATTACTTAAATAAAAAAATCTATTTTAAAATAAATATTTATACATAAAAAATAAATTATTAATATGGAAATTGTCTCTCTTTTTTTAATAGCTATTGCTCTTGCAATGGATGCTTTTAGTGTATCTCTTACTGAAGGATTTAGACTTAGAAAAAACATTAGTATCTATCAAACATTGATTATTGGATTGTTTTTTGGAATATTTCAGGCTATAATGCCTCTTTTAGGTTGGATAGCTGGAGAACAAATTAGTTCAATTGTTTCTACTTTTGCACCGATTATTGCATTTATTTTACTTGTTGCAATTGGAGTAAAAATGATTTATGATAGTGTAAGAGAAATAGAAGGAAAAGAAGATGAAAATAGTGAATTTTCACATAAAAAATTATTAATTCTAGCTATAGCTACAAGTATTGATGCATTTGCAATTGGAGTGAGTTTTTCACTTTTAGGATTTAATAATATAATCATTCCAATGGTTGTAATAGGAGTAGTTGCATTTATTTTCTCAGAACTTGGAGTATTTCTTGGTGAAAAACTTGGTAATAAATTTGGAGACAAATTTGAAGTTTTTGGAGGAATTATTTTAATTTTACTTGGTATTAAAATTCTTATAGGAATTTAATATAAGTAAACTTATACTTTTTTTAATAATATTTAATTAAACTATCAATATGGACAATTAAATATTATTTATTAATGAATTATATATCATTTTGATTTTTTATTGAATTTTTTTAGAAATTGTCTTTTTATTTTAATAAAAAATTATATATAGTTTAAAAAACATATAATATAATGTAAATATGTCTATTTATTGAAATTTTTTTATTTTAAAAAGAGGTGATTTTATGAAAATTTCAAATGAAACTATTGAACAAAGGAGAAAATCAGCTATTGATGATAAAACTGCTGATTTACTTGTAAAACAAATTTCTCATGAGCTATATAACCATAATCTATATAGAACATTTGCAAATTATTTTGCAGTTAAAGGCCTAGATAAATTAGAGACATATTATATTGGAAGGGCTAATGAAGAACTCCTACATCACCAATGGATTGTAGATAGATTAGATTATGCTGATGTTGAATTTAAATATCCTGCTGTAGAAGCAGTTACAAATCCTATTAAAGATAATGTAGATACTTTTTCTCAAACTTTAGATAAAGAAATTGAAACAACTCAATTAATCTATAATATTGTTAGTAGTGCAAAAGAAGCAAATGATTGGGAAACCTTTAATTGGCTTCAAGAAACTTTAGTTAAAGAACAAACTGAAGAAGAACATATCAGCAGAAAATACTTAAAAATTGCTGCTCAAGAAGATGTTGATTGGGTAACAAAAGCTGACACAATTTTAACTGATTATGAATCAGCACAAGCTGCAGAAGGACAACAAAATTAGTCCTTCTCTTTTTTTATTTTGAAATTATACAATACATTCTATTTTTAGATATTTCAATAATATCAATTATCTCAAGATCTGCTTTATTCATCATTTCTTTTACCTCATCAATTGTATATTTATTAAAGTTATTTTCAGTAAATTTTGTCTTAAGTAAGAAATCTTTTGATAAGAAGGCATTTAAAAAGATACCATCGGTTTTTAAACATCTTTTAATTTCTTTAAAACTTTTTACAGGTTCATCCCAAAAATACATAGTATTTATTGTATATATTTTATTAAAAAAGTCCTCATCATAAGGTAAATCTTTTACATTAGCTATTTTTAAATCTAATTTTCCAGAATTAATATCACTTTTAAGTTTTTTACTAGTAGTTTTAAGCATATCTTGTGAAATATCAATCCCATAAGCTTTTTTAGGATTCTTTTTTAAGATTTTCTCAATTACATATCCATTTCCAAAACCAATATCTAATACTGCATCATTGTTTTTAATATCAATATTATCTAAAATTGATTTATATTGTTTATTATTCATCTTATTCATAAATAAAGTTATGAAAGATCCAAAACCACCTCTAGGATTTGAAAATTGACTAGAAATAAAATTATATAAATTGCTAAACATTAAATTTATTTATAATTTTATTATTTTATAAATATTTTGGTGTAACTAAATTTTATATGTATTATTAATTTAAGTACTAGAAAAATATAATATTTTTGAGAACTATTAATTTTTAATAGTAAATTAAGGAAAATGTTTAATAAAATTTATTAAATAACCATTAAAAAAAAAAGGTAGAAGATGAAGTATAGGAAAATGCCTAAAATTGAAGATGAAATATCTTTATTAGGTTATGGATGTATGAGATTTCCACGGAAAAATGGAATAATCGATAAAAAAAGAACAGAAAAACAAATTATCGAAGCTATTAATAATGGAATAAATTATTTCGATACTGCATACTTGTATTATGGTAGTGAAGAAACATTAGGAGAAATATTATCTCAAGGATATAGAGATAAGGTTAAAATCGCTACAAAAATTCCAGGACCTAAAATAAAAAAATATGAAGATTTTAGTGAAATATTTGAAAAACAATTAAAAATGCTTAAAACAGATTATCTTGATAATATATTAATTCATAGTCTTGCCAGTTTTGAAGAATGGAATTATTTAAAAGATATTGGAGTTTTAGATTTTTTTAAACTAGAAAAAGATAAAGGAAGAATTATAAATATTGGTTTTTCATATCATGGTAATATAAAAAACTTTAAAAAAATTATTGATGATTATGATTGGGATTTTTGTATGGTTCAATATAATTATATTGATGATAAATACCAAGCAGGATCTGAGGGAATAAATTATGCAGCTTCAAAAAATATTGGAGTAATTGCAATGGAACCATTAAGAGGAGGTTTACTTGTTAATCAAATACCTAATGAAGCTAAAAAGATAATTGAAAATTATAAAATTAAAAGAAGTCCTGCAGAATGGGCTTTTAGATGGGCAGCTGATAATCCAAATGTTCAAGTAGTATTATCTGGAATGAATGAAGAAAAAGATATTGAAGAAAATATAAAAATCTTCTCAGATATTACTCCAAATTCATTAACTGATGATGATAAACAAATGTTAGAATCTGTAAAAAAAGAAATACATAAAAAAATTAAAGTTCAGTGCACAAGTTGTGGATATTGCTTGCCTTGTCCAAAAAATGTTGACATTCCAACATCCTTTACATGTTATAATGATAAGTCATTATTTGGAGGATTATCACCAGCTATTAATTATTTTAATGCTACTAGCTATGATAATTCTGCAGCTTCTAATTGTACACGATGTGGAGCATGTGAGAAAAAATGCCCTCAAAACATACCTATTATGGATGAATTAGAAAATGTTAAAAAAGAATTTGAAAAATGGTATTTAAAAATTGCTTATAAACTTGGTATCAAATTCCTTTTTAGATAATTTTAGAAAATATTAATTAATGGTTTATTAGATTCTTTTTTATTTCCTATTTTATCTTTATATTCTTTAAAAATAATATTTAAATCATTTATTAATAAATCTGCCATTTCCCTACTAAAATTTTCTTTTATAACAATTCTTAAAACAGCTATATTTTCTGCATTTTCAGGTAAAGTATAAGCTGGAACTAACCATCCTTTTTCTCTGAGTTTATCAGAAATATCAAAAACTGTAAAAAAATCCTGAAATTCTTTTTTAATCTTAATTGCTATTATAGGAAGTCTTAATTTTGGGTTTAATAATTCAAAAACATTAGTTTTAACGAGTAAATCTCCCAAATAATTAGTTATTTCTAAAAGGTTCTTAATTATTTTAAAGTAACCTTCATAACCTAATCTAAGCAGATTATAATATTGTGCTAAAATCATACTACTTCCTTTTGAAAAATTAAGGTTAAATGTTGGAATAACTCCTCCTAAATAATTTACATGGAAAACTAAATCATCATCTAAATATTTTTCATCTTTAAAAATAAGCCATCCTACACCAGGATAAACAAGCCCATACTTATGACCAGAAACATTAATAGATCTTACCTGAGATAATCTAAAATCCCATTTAAAATTAGGTTCAGTAAAAGGAATTACAAAACCACCACTAGCAGCATCAACATGAATTGGAATATCCCATCCTTCATTTTCTTTAAGATTTTCTAAAAAATCATTAAGATTTTCAATTTCATCAATTTGTCCTGTAAAAGTAGTTCCAAGTACAACCCCTACAGCTATTGTATTTTCATCTATATATTTTTCAGCCTTATTAGCATTTAAAATATAATCTCCATCTTCCATTGGAACCATTCGAAGCTCTACATCAAAATATTTAGCTAGTTTCTTCCAAACAACATGTACATCTGCACCAATAACAATGTTTGGTCTGGAAATATCTAAATTTTTTTGTTCTCTGCTTTTTCTCCAAGACCATTTATGTGCAAGAATTGCAAGCATTATTGCCTCAGATGAACCGATTGTACTAGTTCCAATAAAATTACAATCCTCAGGAACATTATATAATCTGGCTAACATATTAACTACTCTATTTTGGATTATTTCTGTTTGAGGATATTCATCATTATCAACAAAATTTTTACCATTATTTTCAGATATTAATAAATCAGCTTCTGGTTCCATCCATGTTGTAACAAAACTAGCAAGATTTAAATTAGGATTACCATCAAGATTTAACTCATCATGAATTAAACGATATGCAGCTTGAGGAGGCATTCCCTCTTTAGGCATTTCATATTTTGGAATTGGTTCAGAAAAATACCTAGATCCATAAGTTAAAGTGCTAGTTTCGCTTTGTTTTAATTTTTCAATATTAACTTTATTAGATAACATATTATTGCCTCATTTTTTAAAAAAAAAGAAAAAATTAGTGTAAATGAGTAATATCTTCTTCATTATCAGCTAATACTGGAGCTAAAAGAATCCTATGACATGTATCAGGACTTTTTTCACTACATAATAATAAAATATTATCATAATGATTATATTTTTTATCATAAATAGATTTCATATCTCTTTCATCGATTAGTCCAAGATAACTATCTCTATAACCATCCCAACCAATCTCTTTTTTACGATATTGATCTAAAATTTCTTCTTTAGGGCAGAAATTTTCATCGTGTATATAATCACATGAGGAAATCTTATCTAAAAAGAATCCTAAATCTGTCCCTTTAGTAAATCCTAATAATTGAGAATGATTATGCAATCTAACATCAAGAACCATCTCAATATTATTTTCATCAATTGTTTTAAAAAATTCTTCAGCTTTTTGACCTGAAGAACCCATAGTAAAAACTTTCATAAAATTACCTCCATGTTCGTTATGTATAATTATGTTTTTTATATAATTAGTAGTTTACTATGAAAAATTAAAAATCAATTAAAATAGGAAAATAAAAAAAGAAAAAAAGTAATAAGAATTAAATATAATTCTTATTTTTAAATTTTAAGTGTTTATACAACGCCTTGAGCCATCATTGCACGAGATACTTTTAAAAATCCTGCAATATTAGCTCCTCTAATATAATTATCTTTAAATCCATGTTCTGCTGCTGCAGTATCAATATTTTTGTATATTCCACTCATAATGTCTTGGAGTTTTTTATCAACTTCTTCAAAAGTCCAAGGAATACGCATACTTCTTTGAGACATTTCAAGAGCACTTGTTGCAACTCCACCTGCATTAGCTGCTTTACCTGGTAAAAGAATAATACCTGCATCTAAAAATTTATTTGTTGCTTCAAGAGTTGTTGGCATATTAGCTCCTTCACCAACATATTTAACTCCATTAGATATAAGAGTCTCAGCAGATTTTGTATCTAATTCATTTTGAGTAGCACAAGGAAGAGCCACATCACATGGAAGATTCCAAATATCAGAACATCCACAATAGAATTCTGCATTAGGTTTAAGTTCAGCATATTCTGAAATTCTTTTTCTTTCAACTTCTTTTAATTGTTTTACATCAGCTAAAGAAATTCCATCAGGATCATGAATATAACCAGATGAATCAGACATAGAAATAACTTTACCACCAAGTTGTTCTACCTTCTCAGCTGCATAAATTGCAACATTTCCAGATCCAGATATTACAACATCTTTTCCTTCAAAAGATTCTCCACGAGCTTTTAAAGCATTATCCATAATATATCCTAAACCATAACCTGTAGCTTCAGTTCTAACATATGAACCACCAAAATCAAGTCCTGCACCAGTTAAAACACCTGCATGAATACCAGTAAGTTTTTTATATTGGCCGAATAAATAACCAATTTCTCTACCACCAACACCAATATCCCCTGCTGGAACATCAGTATCCGGGCCAATGTATTTATAAAGTTCACTCATGAAACTTTGACAGAAACTCATGATTTCATTATCAGATTTTCCTTTAGGATTAAAATTACTTCCACCTTTAGCTCCACCAATAGAAAGACCAGTTAATCCATTTTTAAATATTTGTTCAAATGCTAAGAATTTCATAACAGAAAGATTTACTGAAGGATGGAATCTAATTCCTCCTTTATAAGGACCTACAGCACTATTAAATTGAACTCTAAAACCTTTGTGTACACGAATTTTACCTTCATCATCAACCCAAGGAACTCTAAAGATTATTGCTCTTTCAGGAATTAAAATTCTCTCTAAAAGTGCTGCTTTTTCATATTCAGGATTTAAACCAAACATTGGTCTTAAAGATTCCAATATTTCAGTTGCAGCTTGAATAAATTCTGGTTCACCACGGTTTTTTTCTTCAATTTTTTCTAAAACTTTATCAACATATGACATATAATTTCCTTCTTATAATTTATATTAAAAAATAAATTTTATTATTTATTCTATATAACAGATTAATAAAAAAATCCTTATTAATAGTATTTAGCTATTCATATATAAAATCAGAAGATTTACACCATTAAAAAATGAAAAAAATACATTAAAATAAAGCCTGATAAAACCTTAATTTTAAAATTTGAACACCATTAATACCATAAAAAAGATTATATTAATAATTATTAATTTAATTAAGATAAAATAAAATAAATTTGAAGATTCTTCAATTTATTCGATTATATAGAATTATTGAGAAAAAAATGAATTGGCAATATTCTTCCATGGTATTAATTTTTCTTTAATTAAACTAATGAGCTATTTTAGATAAAATAAAAAATAATAATTAATTAATTTTAAATTGTTTATTATAACTATTATTAAAATTCTTAAATTCCTCATTTAATTAAAAATTTATGAAAATTTTATTTATTTGAAAATAAATGATGAAATTTTAAAAATGATAAATAATAATTAGAAACATTGAATTAAATTAAAATAACGAGTGATTAAAAAGAAAATTTATAAGTAAAATATATTTTAATTAAAGATTATTACATTTAAAATAATAATACTATATTAAAATAATGAAAATAAGTTAAGAAATATATATGTTATTATATAAAAAAAATAAAAAAAGAAGAAAAATTATAATTTTCTTCTTAATGGAATTAATAAACCAGAAATCAAAACCAATAATAATAAAGCTATTGGGTTTCCAGTTTTTTCCATAGTGTTTTCAATATCTAAGTTACTATCATTATCATCATCATTAGGAGATGGTGTAGGAGTTGGAGTAGGTCCTGGAGTAGGATCAACTATAACAGTTAAAGTACCAGTACCATTAGATCCATAGTAATATTCATTTTCTAAGAACTCAGCATGAATAGGATATTTACCTTTTTTGAAGTTCTTAGGAATAGTCCATGGATATTCAAACTTACCATCAACAACAGGAACAGTAACTTTAAATCCATCTGGTAAAGTTAAAATAACAGTACCATTAGGAACAGTATTACCATTTTCATCAGTAACATTACCTCTAATAATAACATTTTCACCAGGCTTACCAGTAACATCTTCCACAGTAGTATTAGTATGAAGTTTTAAAATTAAAGTAATATTAGTACCATTAGAAGGATAATAAATTTCATTACCATCATAAGCTACAGAAATATTACCATAACCAATCTTAATACCATATGGAACAGTCCAATTAAATGAAAACATACCATTAACAACACTTACATCAATTACCTCACCATTAGGCATTGTAACTTTAGCAGGCCCAGTAATAGGGTCACCATGTTCATCATATACAGTACCAGTAATTAAAACAGTTTGACCAGCTTTACTAGTAAATCCAATTACCATACTAACAGTATGTAATTTAGAAACATTTGTGTTATTACTAGTTGTATTATTACCTCCAGGAGTTTGATTAGATGTTACATTAACAGTATTATTAATAATATATGTAACATTAGCAGCGCCATTTACTAAGAAAGTTAATACTAATTCAGTAGTATTGCCACCAGCTAAAACATTATTATAAATCCATTTTCCAGTACTATTATCATAATACCAACCATCACCACTAAATCCAACATAAGTTAAACCAACAGGAATCTGATCAATTACAGTAATACCAGTAGCACCAGTAGTACCTAAATTAGTTATAATAATTGTGTAATTAAGATATTCATTGAATTTAATACTAGTATTAGAAGGTATTTTACTAATATCCAAAGTAACATTAGTCAAATTAACATCAGTAGTATTATTAGTACTATTCTTAGTCTCATTAGACTTAACAGTAACAGTATTATTAACCTGACCAGTAACATTACCAAGAACCTTAAACACTAAAGTCAAAGTAACATTCTCACCAGCAGTAAGATTACCATTATAAGTCCAACTCCTATCACCATTATAAGTCCAACCATTAACATTAGTATTAGTCAAATTCAAACCATCAGGGAAACTTTCAGTAACCTTAACAACAGTAGCATTAGTAGAACCCACATTAGTCACAGTAATATTATACTCAACCAAATCACCAACATTAGCAGATGAAACATTAGCAGACTTAATAACACTCAAAGTAACATTAGTCAAATTAACATCAGTAGTATTATTAGTACTATTCTTAGTCTCATTAGACTTAACAGTAACAGTATTATTAACCTGACCAGTAACATTACCAAGAACCTTAAACACTAAAGTCAAAGTAACATTCTCACCAGCAGTAAGATTACCATTATAAGTCCAACTCCTATCACCATTATAAGTCCAACCATTAACATTAGTATTAGTCAAATTCAAACCATCAGGGAAAACCTCACTAACAGTAACCACAGTAGCATTAGTAGAACCCACATTAGTCACAGTAATATTATACTCAACCAAATCACCAACATTAGCAGATGAAACATTAGCAGACTTAATAACACTCAAAGTAACATTAGTCAAATTAACATCAGTAGTATTATTAGTACTATTCTTAGTCTCATTAGACTTAACAGTAACAGTATTATTAACCTGACCAGTAACATTACCAAGAACCTTAAACACTAAAGTCAAAGTAACACTCTCACCAGAAGTAACATTACCATTATAAGTCCAACTCCTATCACCAACAAAAGTCCAACCATCAACATTATAACTAGTCAAATTCAAACCATCAGGGAAAGACTCAGTAACCTTAACAACAGTAGCATTAGTAGAACCAACATTAGTCACAGTAATATTATACTCAATCAAATCACCAATATTAGCAGATGAAACATTAGCAGACTTAATAACACTCAAATTAACATTAGTAACATTAACACCAGTAGTATTATTAGTACTATTCTTAGTCTCATTAGACTTAACAGTAACAGTATTATTAACCTGACCAGTAACATTACCAAGAACCTTAAACACTAAAGTCAAAGTAACACTCTCACCAGAAGTAACATTACCATTATAAGTCCAACTCCTATCACCAACAAAAGTCCAACCATCAACATTATAACTAGTCAAATTCAAACCATCAGGGAAAGACTCAGTAACCTTAACAACAGTAGCATTAGTAGAACCAACATTAGTCACAGTAATATTATACTCAATCAAATCACCAATATTAGCAGATGAAACATTAGCAGACTTAATAACACTCAAAGTAACATTAGTCAAATTAACATCAGTAGTATTATTAGTACTATTCTTAGTCTCATTAGACTTAACAGTAACAGTATTATTAACCTGACCAGTAACATTACCAAGAACCTTAAACACTAAAGTCAAAGTAACACTCTCACCAGAAGTAACATTACCATTATAAGTCCAACTCCTATCACCAACAAAAGTCCAACCATCAACATTATAACTAGTCAAATTCAAACCATCAGGGAAAGACTCAGTAACCTTAACAACAGTAGCATTAGTAGAACCAACATTAGTCACAGTAATATTATACTCAATCAAATCACCAATATTAGCAGATGAAACATTAGCAGACTTAATAACACTCAAATTAACATTAGTAACATTAACACCAGTAGTATTATTAGTACTATTCTTAGTCTCATTAGACTTAACAGTAACAGTATTATTAACCTGACCAGTAACATTACCAAGAACCTTAAACACTAAAGTCAAAGTAACACTCTCACCAGAAGTAACATTACCATTATAAGTCCAACTCCTATCACCAACAAAAGTCCAACCATCAACATTATAACTAGTCAAATTCAAACCATCAGGGAAACTTTCAGTAACCTTAACAACAGTAGCATTAGTAGAACCAACATTAGTCACAGTAATATTATACTCAATCAAATCACCAATATTAGCAGATGAAACATTAGCAGACTTAATAACACTCAAAGTAACATTAGTCAAATTAACATCAGTAGTATTATTAGTACTATTCTTAGTCTCATTAGACTTAACAGTAACAGTATTATTAACCTGACCAGTAACATTACCAAGAACCTTAAACACTAAAGTCAAAGTAACACTCTCACCAGAAGTAACATTACCATTATAAGTCCAACTCCTATCACCAACAAAAGTCCAACCATCAACATTATAACTAGTCAAATTCAAACCATCAGGGAAACTTTCAGTAACCTTAACAACAGTAGCATTAGTAGAACCAACATTAGTCACAGTAATATTATACTCAATCAAATCACCAATATTAGCAGATGAAACATTAGCAGACTTAATAACCTCCAAAGTAACATTAGTCAAATTAACATCAGTAGTATTATTAGTACTATTCTTAGTCTCATTAGACTTAACAGTAACAGTATTATTAACCTGACCAGTAACATTACCAAGAACCTTAAACACTAAAGTCAAAGTAACACTCTCACCAGAAGTAACATTACCATTATAAGTCCAACTCCTATCACCAACAAAAGTCCAACCATCAACATTATAACTAGTCAAATTCAAACCATCAGGGAAACTTTCAGTAACCTTAACAACAGTAGCATTAGTAGAACCAACATTAGTCACAGTAATATTATACTCAATCAAATCACCAATATTAGCAGATGAAACATTAGCAGACTTAATAACCTCCAAAGTAACATTAGTCAAATTAACATCAGTAGTATTATTAGTACTATTCTTAGTCTCATTAGACTTAACAGTAACAGTATTATTAACCTGACCAGTAACATTACCAAGAACCTTAAACACTAAAGTCAAAGTAACACTCTCACCAGAAGTAACATTACCATTATAAGTCCAACTCCTATCACCAACAAAAGTCCAACCATCAACATTATAACTAGTCAAATTCAAACCATCAGGGAAACTTTCAGTAACCTTAACAACAGTAGCATTAGTAGAACCAACATTAGTCACAGTAATATTATACTCAATCAAATCACCAATATTAGCAGATGAAACATTAGCAGACTTAATAACCTCCAAAGTAACATTAGTTACATCGATTGTAGTAGTGTTATTAGTACTATTCTTAGTCTCATTAGACTTAACAGTAACAGTATTATTAACCTGACCAGTAACATTACCAAGAACCTTAAACACTAAAGTCAAAGTAACACTCTCACCAGAAGTAACATTACCATTATAAGTCCAACTCCTATCACCAACAAAAGTCCAACCATCAACATTATAACTAGTCAAATTCAAACCATCAGGGAAACTTTCAGTAACCTTAACAACAGTAGCATTAGTAGAACCAACATTAGTCACAGTAATATTATACTCAATCAAATCACCAATATTAGCAGATGAAACATTAGCAGACTTAATAACACTCAAAGTAACATTAGTCAAATTAACATCAGTAGTATTATTAGTACTATTCTTAGTCTCATTAGACTTAACAGTAACAGTATTATTAACCTGACCAGTAACATTACCAAGAACCTTAAACACTAAAGTCAAAGTAACACTCTCACCAGAAGTAACATTACCATTATAAGTCCAACTCCTATCACCAACAAAAGTCCAACCATCAACATTATAACTAGTCAAATTCAAACCATCAGGGAAACTTTCAGTAACCTTAACAACAGTAGCATTAGTAGAACCAACATTAGTCACAGTAATATTATACTCAATCAAATCACCAATATTAGCAGATGAAACATTAGCAGACTTAATAACCTCCAAAGTAACATTAGTTACATCGATTGTAGTAGTGTTATTAGTACTATTCTTAGTCTCATTAGACTTAACAGTAACAGTATTATTAACCTGACCAGTAACATTACCAAGAACACGGAAACGTAGTGTTAAAACAATATTAGTACCATTTTCTAAAGTTCCATTATAATCCCATCTATTAGTACCATTTTTTATCCATTTACCATAATTATTATCATCTATTAATTGTAATCCATCTGGTAAAGATTCAGTAACATAAACCCCCGTAGCATTCATATTTCCTTTATTGAAAACAGTTATATTATATTCAATAATATCTCCTTTAATAGCACTAGTAGTATTAGCTTTTTTAGTAATATCTAAAATAACATTGGTCACATTAACATCAGTTGTATTATTAGTACTATTTTTAGTCTCATTAGACTTAACAGTAACAGTATTATTAACCTGACCAGTAACATTACCCAACACACGGAAACGCAAAATCAAAGAAACACTTTCACCACTAGTAAGATTACCAACATAAGTCCACTTATTAGTATTATTCCAAACCCAATCAGTCCAAGGATCATCAATAATCAAATCCAAACCATCAGGCAAAGACTCAACAACATAAACACCAGTAGCATTAGTAGAACCAACATTAGTCACAGTAATATTATACTCAATCAAATCACCAATATTAGCAGATGAAACATTAGCAACCTTAACAACAGTCAAATTAACATTAGTAACATTAACACCAGTAGTATTATTAGTACTATTCTTAGTCTCATTAGACTTAGTAACAACAGTATTATTAACAACACCAGTAACATTACCAAGAACACGGAAAACCAAAATCAAAGAAGCATTACCCTTAGGAGCTAAAACACCAGTATAATTCCATCTACCATTACCAGCATATACCCAAAGGCCCTGATCATTATTAGAAACTAATTCCAAACCATTATGCAAATAATCAATCACATAAACACCAGTAGCATTAGAAGTACCAATATTAGTAACAGTAATATTATAACTAATCAAATCACCAACATTAGCAGATGAAACATTAGCAACCTTAACAACAGTCAAATTAACATTAGTAACATTAACACCAGTAGTATTATTAGTACTATTCTTAGTCTCATTAGACTTAGTAACAACAGTATTATTAACAACACCAGTAACATTACCAAGAACACGGAAAACCAAAATCAAAGAAGCATTACCCTTAGAAGCTAAAACACCAGTATAATTCCATCTACCATTACCAGCATATACCCAAAGGCCCTGATCATTATTAGAAACTAATTCCAAACCATTATGCAAATAATCAATCACATAAACACCAGTAGCATTAGAAGTACCAATATTAGTAACAGTAATATTATAACTAATCAAATCACCAATATTAGCAGATGAAACATTAGCAACCTTAACAACAGTCAAATTAACATTAGTAACATTAACACCAGTAGTATTATTAGTACTATTCTTAGTCTCATTAGACTTAGTAACAACAGTATTATTAACAACACCAGTAACATTACCAAGAACACGGAAAACCAAAATCAAAGAAGCATTACCCTTAGGAGCTAAAACACCAGTATAATTCCATCTACCATTACCAGCATATACCCAAAGGCCCTGATCATTATTAGAAACTAATTCCAAACCATTATGCAAATAATCAATCACATAAACACCAGTAGCATTAGAAGTACCAATATTAGTAACAGTAATATTATAACTAATCAAATCACCAACATTAGCAGATGAAACATTAGCAACCTTAACAACAGTCAAATTAACATTAGTAACATTAACACCAGTAGTATTATTAGTACTATTCTTAGTCTCATTAGACTTAGTAACAACAGTATTATTAACAACACCAGTAACATTACCAAGAACACGGAAAACCAAAATCAAAGAAGCATTACCCTTAGAAGCTAAAACACCAGTATAATTCCATCTACCATTACCAGCATATACCCAAAGGCCCTGATCATTATTAGAAACTAATTCCAAACCATTATGCAAATAATCAATCACATAAACACCAGTAGCATTAGAAGTACCAATATTAGTAACAGTAATATTATAACTAATCAAATCACCAACATTAGCAGATGAAACATTAGCAACCTTAACAACAGTCAAATTAACATTAGTAACATTAACACCAGTAGTATTATTAGTACTATTCTTAGTCTCATTAGACTTAGTAACAACAGTATTATTAACAACACCAGTAACATTACCAAGAACACGGAAAACCAAAATCAAAGAAGCATTACCCTTAGAAGCTAAAACACCAGTATAATTCCATCTACCATTACCAGCATATACCCAAAGGCCCTGATCATTATTAGAAACTAATTCCAAACCATTATGCAAATAATCAATCACATAAACACCAGTAGCATTAGAAGTACCAATATTAGTAACAGTAATATTATAACTAATCAAATCACCAACATTAGCAGATGAAACATTAGCAACCTTAACAACAGTCAAATTAACATTAGTAACATTAACACCAGTAGTATTATTAGTACTATTCTTAGTCTCATTAGACTTAGTAACAACAGTATTATTAACAACACCAGTAACATTACCAAGAACACGGAAAACCAAAATCAAAGAAGCATTACCCTTAGAAGCTAAAACACCAGTATAATTCCATCTACCATTACCAGCATATACCCAAAGGCCCTGATCATTATTAGAAACTAATTCCAAACCATTATGCAAATAATCAATCACATAAACACCAGTAGCATTAGAAGTACCAATATTAGTAACAGTAATATTATAACTAATCAAATCACCAACATTAGCAGATGAAACATTAGCAACCTTAACAACAGTCAAATTAACATTAGTAACATTAACACCAGTAGTATTATTAGTACTATTCTTAGTCTCATTAGACTTAGTAACAACAGTATTATTAACAACACCAGTAACATTACCAAGAACACGGAAAACCAAAATCAAAGAAGCATTACCCTTAGAAGCTAAAACACCAGTATAATTCCATCTACCATTACCAGCATATACCCAAAGGCCCTGATCATTATTAGAAACTAATTCCAAACCATTATGCAAATAATCAATCACATAAACACCAGTAGCATTAGAAGTACCAATATTAGTAACAGTAATATTATAACTAATCAAATCACCAACATTAGCAGATGAAACATTAGCAACCTTAACAACAGTCAAATTAACATTAGTAACATTAACACCAGTAGTATTATTAGTACTATTCTTAGTCTCATTAGACTTAGTAACAACAGTATTATTAACAACACCAGTAACATTACCAAGAACACGGAAAACCAAAATCAAAGAAGCATTACCCTTAGAAGCTAAAACACCAGTATAATTCCATCTACCATTACCAGCATATACCCAAAGGCCCTGATCATTATTAGAAACTAATTCCAAACCATTATGCAAATAATCAATCACATAAACACCAGTAGCATTAGAAGTACCAATATTAGTAACAGTAATATTATAACTAATCAAATCACCAACATTAGCAGATGAAACATTAGCAACCTTAACAACAGTCAAATTAACATTAGTAACATTAACACCAGTAGTATTATTAGTACTATTCTTAGTCTCATTAGACTTAGTAACAACAGTATTATTAACAACACCAGTAACATTACCAAGAACACGGAAAACCAAAATCAAAGAAGCATTACCCTTAGAAGCTAAAACACCAGTATAATTCCATCTACCATTACCAGCATATACCCAAAGGCCCTGATCATTATTAGAAACTAATTCCAAACCATTATGCAAATAATCAATCACATAAACACCAGTAGCATTAGAAGTACCAATATTAGTAACAGTAATATTATAACTAATCAAATCACCAACATTAGCAGATGAAACATTAGCAACCTTAACAACAGTCAAATTAACATTAGTAACATTAACACCAGTAGTATTATTAGTACTATTCTTAGTCTCATTAGACTTAGTAACAACAGTATTATTAACAACACCAGTAACATTACCAAGAACACGGAAAACCAAAATCAAAGAAGCATTACCCTTAGAAGCTAAAACACCAGTATAATTCCATCTACCATTACCAGCATATACCCAAAGATCTTGATCATTATTAGAAACTAATTCCAAACCATTATGAGAATAATCAATCACATAAATTTCAGAAGCACTTGTACTACCTCTATTATAAACAGTAATATTATAACTAATCAAATCACCAACATTAGCAGATGAAACATTAGCTTTCTTAATAATATCTAAAGTAACATTAGTTAATACAATAACAGTTGTATTATTTGTAACATTGTTAGTTTCATTACTTTTAACAGTAATTGTATTATTAACAAGACCAGTTACATTACCTGTAACTTTAAAGATTAAAGTTAAAGTAATATTTTTTCCACCTTCTAAAGTTCCATTATAAGTCCATTTATTAGGGCCAGTAAAAATCCATCCCTGAATATTTGTATTAGTTAAATTTAAACCATCAGGCAAAGTTTCAATTACATAAACACCAGTAGCATTAGTAGAACCAACATTTTTAATAGTAATATTGTATTCAACTAAATCTCCAACATTTGCACTAGAAACATTAGATTTTTTAATAGCTTCTAAAGTAACATTATTCGTTTTAATTGTAGTATTATTAGTAATATTTTTTGTTTCATTACTTTTAACAGTAACAACATTAGTAATATTACCAGTCACATTGCCTGAGACTTTAAAACGTAAAATAAGAGTAACATTTCCACCTGCAGCTAAAACAAAATTATAAGTCCATTTATTTTTAGTATCCCATTGCCAACCAGGAACGGCATTAGTAATTAAATCTAAACCATTCGGTATGCTTTCAGTGACACTCACATTATGAGCACCAGTATTTCCTCTATTGTAAACAGTAATATTATATTCAATTATATCTCCAACATTAGCTGTAGTTACACTTGCTATTTTAATAACATCTAATGTAACATTTGTAATTGTAATATTTGTACTAGTAGTATTATTACCTTCGGGATCTTGTTTAGAAGTAATATTTACTGTATTATTAATTATATCATTAACTTTTCCAACAACTTTAAACAGTATTGTTAAAGTAACTGTATTTCCACTTGTTAAATTTTCATTTAAAGACCAAATAAGATTATTTGGATCTTTAGTCCATAAGCCATTATTTGTATAATTATAATATTCTAAACCTTCAGGAAGATATTCCGTAAGATTTACTTCAGATGCATTACCATCACCAATATTTTTGATTGTAATTGTATAGTTAATTATATCTCCAACATTAGCTTGAGTAATATCAATTGTTTTATTTACATCAAATACAGGTTTTTTAATATCTAATATTCCTATATAAATGTTTAAGTTACTAAAATCTGGAAGAACACCAGCATAATCACCAGTAATAACTTGTATTCCATGTCCAATAGCTTCATAGTTTATATAATATATTCCAGTATTAGGATCATATGTACCAATACTGCTTATATCGGTTCCATTTATTCTAAATGTTATATTTAATCCAGCGATTCTATTTCCCATATCGTCAACTAACCATGCAGGAATATTAACAATATCTCCATAGTTAACGATTTCAGTTTTATTTTCAAAAAAGGTTATATTCACTTCAGATGTTATTTGACCATAATTATAAATTTTAATTTCAAATAAACTTTCAATAATATTATTTTCTAAATACAATTTTCCCATATTATAAATAATTCCCAATTTATCATAAGGATCCTTTTTTGTGCCTTCTGGACTTTTTGAATCAAAATGATAAAATTCATTATTAGAAACAGTAGCATGAGCATTATTTCCAACAAAAATACCACTACTATTAGTATTTATTGCACCATATGAATTATATTCTGTGTTATTGATAAATGTATTATTATTAATAACAACAGTAATCACATTAGCAACATTTCCATTCGCATATCCAATTCCAATAGCTCCACCATCATATGCATAATTATTTTTAAAAGTACAATTTTCAATAAGATAAACAGGTTTATTTGATCCAGCAGCTCCTAAAGATAAAGCTCCACCGCCTTGTTTATTAGCAGCGTCACCACCACGAGCCAAAAGATTATGTTCAAATATACAATTTGTAATAGTAGCATCACGTATTGAAGCAATAGCTCCACCTCCAGACCATGAAGCAGTATTATTTTCAAATATAGCTCCATCTATAAAAGTAACCTGTCCAACATTTAAAGCTCCACCATGAGATCCAAAGTTATTATAAAATTCATTTCTTCCAGTTACATGTAATGTATATCCTGCATTATTACTTGCATAAAGAGCTCCACCATTATTAGCAGCTCTATTATTATCAAAAAGATTAGTTCCATTAATTGTAAGGTCACTTCTATCTAAAGTTATAGCTCCACCATTACCAGTACCCGCAACACTCCTAGCAGAGTTATTTATAAATTCATTATTTCCATTTATTAAACTGTTTACATTATAATCAAGATAAATAGCTCCACCTGTAGGAGTACCCTCAACAGATGCAGCAGTATTATTATAAAATTTATTTGTTCCATCAATTATTAAACTAGTTGATGTAGTTCTTACATGTCCTGCACGAATTGCGCCACCTTTATAAGCAGTATTATTTCTAAAAATATTGTTTCCAGTTATAGTGAGCGTACTTGCTCCAAAATCTATTGCTCCACCAGCACCTTCTGTTGAAGAAGCATTACCTATTGCCCTATTATTTTCAAATACATTATTTCCAATTAAAATTAAATTAGCAGAAGATGTTCCTCCACCAACCATGACAGCACCACCGTGCTGAGCAGTGTTATTTCTAAAAATAGAATTTTTTATAGTTATATCACCAGCAGAAGGAACAGCTCTAATAGCTCCACCTTCTCTTAAAGCAGTATTGTTTTCAAAAGTACAATTATCAATTAAAATATTATACGAAGAATCATAAATTCTAATAGCTCCTCCACCACTACCATTTACATCATCACCATTATATCCATTAATAATTGTTAGATTTTTTACAGTTATATCATATGAATTTGTAAATCTAAATACATAGTCAAAAAAGTTTGCATTGATTGTATGGCCTTGACCATCAATTGTTATACCATTTAATCCATTAATATTTAAAAATCCAGATCCAATAAAAGAAAAATCAGACCCTATAACTATTACATCATTACTTAATAAATTTCCCGCTGTATTAAGATTTAATAAGTCAGCTTGACTATTTACTGTACGTGTAGCAAATAGACTAATTTCTCCTTCTAGGATGACTTCATCATCATTTATTTCTATAGTTGCATAATTTATTTCATTTTGAATAGTTTCATTTTCAATAGTTAACTCATTGTCAATAGCTGATATACTCGTTATTGAAAACATTACCGATAATACCAAAGCAATGATTATCAGCGACTTTTTATCCAATTTCATAAATTACCTCCCATTTTTATTTATTAAAAAATCCAACTTCGTATTGAATTATATAGAATATCTACAAAGTATGAAATATTCAATTAAAATTGATTTTAATTACATAGTAGATATTTCTTATACAATACTATTTATTGATTTAAACAAATATAATAGTTTTGCTTCATGAAAATTGTTTAAAAACGAAAAACGAACAAAAAAATAAAACTATATAATAAAATAAAAAAATAGATTAAAATTGAACATTGTATAATTTAATTAAAAAGTTGTATTAAATTATTAATAGGATTTTAAATAGCTAAGAGTTAATAAAAAATAAAAAAAGATATTGAAATTAATTAATTAGAACTAAGTCCATAATTCCAATTATTAATTCCTCCATCAAGAACAAAAATATTTGTATATCCTAAATCGCGAAGTTTTTCAGCAGCTATTTTACTTCTACGACCGGATTTACAATATAAGAGAATTTTCTTATTTTTATCTCCTACTTCCCTTAAAATATCTTCATCAATTACATCTAAAGGCATTGAAATACTTCCAGCAATATGACCTTCATTATATTCTTCATTTGATCTAACATCAATAAGTAAAATATTTTTATCTTCATTTAACATATTGTGCGCATCTTCAGGACTTAATAAAGTAAAATCCATTTTATCACCTCAAAATATCTTATATTATTATATGTTTTTTAAAGTTTAAATAAATTTTTAATTAAAAAAAAAGAAAAAAAGAAAATTTTATAATTTTCTTCTTATAGGTATGAATAAACTACTTAAAATAGCTATTAATAAAATAGCTAAAGGATTACCAGTTTTTTTCATAACATTTTCATTTAATGAACTACTTACATGATTATTAATTAAGTTATTAGTTAAATTATTAGTAGTAGTTTCATTAGTACTATTATTTGGTATTGAATTTTCACCTGCAATAACTATTAAATTACTAATAGCACTAGATCCATAGTAATGATCATTTTCTATAAATTCTGCACTAATTGGATATTTGCCTTCAATAAAACTATCTGGAATAGTCCAATCATAGCTAAATATTCCATTTAAAACATTTACATTAACTTTTGAACCATCTACTAAAGTTAATATTAAAACGCCTTCTCTAACAGGATTATTTTTCTCATCATAAACAGTTCCATAAATAGTTACAATATCCCCAACTTTGCCAGTTACATCATTAACTGTTGTTATAGTTTTTAATTTAAGAACTGTTGCAATACCATGAGCTTCAGATGATTCATAATAATTATTTCCTTTATAATAATCATCAGTACCATAAACACCAATTTTAAAATTATAAGGAATAGTCCAATCATAGCTAAAAGCACCATCTATTACATTAATTATAACATTTTCACCATTTGGCAATGCCATAGTAATATTACCACTAATAGGATTACCTTTTTCATCATATACAGTTCCATTAAAAGTAACAGTATCTCCTTGATAAGCTGTAACATTATTAATTGTAGTTATTGTTTGTAATTTTAAAACATTTGTATTATTGCTGGTTATATTCTCATTAGGAGTTTGATTAGAACCAATATTTACTGTGTTATTAATAATACTAGGAGCATTATTTTCTACTTTAAATATTAAAGTTAATTGAGTAATTTCACCAGATTTTAAAATATTTTCATAAATCCATTTATTAGTTAAATTATTATAAGTCCAATTAAGACCAGTAAAACCTAAATAACTTAAATAATTTGGAATATAATCTTTTAATTCTATATTACTAGCATCAGATAAACCAATGTTTTTAATATTAATAGTATAGTTAATTGAATCTCCATATTTTAAACTACTTGTTGATGGTACTTTTGAAATTTCAAAAATAACATTTGTTAAGTTAGTATTAGGGCTTGTAGTATTATCTGGAATTAAAGTTTGATTAGTGTTCATAAAAATTGTGTTATTAGTTATACCTACATAATCTCCATTTACTTTAAAAAGTAATGTTAATTTAGTAGATTCTCCTGGTTTTAAATTTATATTGTAAATCCAATTATAATCATTAATTTTTTCCCAATTATTACCTATAAAACTTATATAATCTAAACCAATAGGAATAGAATCATTAATAGTTAAATTAGTGAGATTTATAGTACCATTATTGTAAATAGTAATAGTGTAAGTTAGATTATCACCAATATTTGCAGTATCTTTATTTACAGTTTTATTAAGGTTTATTGTTCCTAGTTTAATTTCTAATATAACATCTTCATCATCAGATATAGCTCTAATAAACTCATATTCACCTTGAGCTATTAAGCTTATTGAAGTAATTCTAATATCACCAGTGGTTATTTTTCCATTTTTATCATATGGTGTAACAAGAAAATGTGGTAATTTACTATCATTATTGTTTGAACCATTGAATAAGCTTAGTTTATAGCTTAAAACCATAGCATATATATCACTTGCATTTATTGTTGCATTAGTAGTTGTATTAAAGTCTCCTGCAGATAGTTCTAATACATACCAGTTAGTAAAATTAAGATTATCTCCTGTATTAGTTAATTGATCTGTAGGATCATTTCTACCCCACCAATTTAAATTAGCATTAGTATTATTTCCTGTATTTTCTAGTCCAATTTCTTTATTTTTATAAATACGGTTATAATTATATGTATTATTATATCCTGTAGATATAATACCAATGTTATTTCCTAATATATTAGAACTAGCAATATAATTATTATTATAGTTTTTTGAAATATTAAAGCCATATCCAGTATTATTGATTACATATAAATGTGAAATAATATTACTATTTCCCCTAACATTTACACCATTGTCATTTAAAGTAATAATATTATAGTATTCATCATTCATTGAAATAGAATCATTTAAGATTCCTAAACTATTATTATTACCATAAATATCAATAGCTATATTATTATAAGTTATAGAATTATTAAAAATATTTAATTTTGCATTACTAAACTGTACAAGTACACCTGCAACACTATTATTAGTAATATTATTTCCATTTAAAGCAATTAATGAACTGTATAATTGAACTCCATTTTTATTATTATCATATACATTATTATTTGAAATTGTTCCTCTCATACCTCTAAATACAGCACCAGTTCCTTCATTTTGATATATTGTATTATTATTAATTAAAGTTAAATCTCCACTACTTGAAACTTCAATTCCACTTGCTGCATTATTAAAAATTGTATTATCTTCAATATAACAATTAAATCCTTGGTTATAAATTCCATGACCATTTAAGGCTCCGTTTAATTTTTTAGTGTCTTTTATAATATTATTTTTTATTAAAACATAGTTACTTGTAATATTTTTATCATGATTTGTATTCTGATTTTTAATTCCATAGTTTGTATTATTTATAAGTGTATTATTTTCTATTATAACATGATCACAATCATTTCTAATACCCATACCAACATTATTTTCTATAATATTACCTGCAATTACAGTTCCAATACCATCATAAGTATTAGCTAAAGCTGCATAATTAGGTTTAAAAATCATTGATCCTACACCATTTCCTCTTAAAGTATTATTTAAAATAGAAGCATTAACAGCATAGTTTGCAATTCCATATTTATTACCTTCTACAATATTATTAATTATTGTAGCATTATTTCCAAAAGTAGTAATTCCATAATTCTTGTATTGATGTTCTTGTCCATCTACAGTTCCCATATTATCTATAACAGTATTATTATAGATATATGTATTAATTCCATAAACTATAATCCCATATGAATTCTCTTTAATAATATTATTAGTAATTACAATGTTTGTGAGATTATATTGAGCTTCACCTTCATTATTTCCAATAGCTACAGTAAATCCTTCAAAATTTAGTCCAGATATTGTAATATTAGATGCTGATAATCTAAAACAATATTCACCAAAACTTTCATGACCTTTTAAAGTTGCATTATTATTTGAAATTAAATTTACAGATTTATTTACATTTATTGTATCTCCAATAAAATAATCTCCATTATCAACAAATTCTATTGTATCTCCATCATTTGCAATATTTATATAGTTTTGGACATCTGTATGATTCATATCTGAGCTTACATTATATGTATTTGCAGAAACTCCACTAATTAAAAAAAACAAAACAAAAAATAAAGAGAGAATTAGAATTTCTTTTTTAATATTTACACCTCCTTTGCAATTATACATATAATTCTTGTGTAATGAAACTATATAAATATTTTGACAAATAATTAAAAATTTAAATATTCAATATGAAATTTTAAAAAAAAATAATAAAAATAATGAAAAATATTCAAAAATACAAAGTAATAACAAAAGAAGTTCTAAATAAAAAAAATTAAAGTGAATTTATATTAGACTAAAAATAAAAAAATGAATAATTATTAATTAATCATTTTAAACAGCTATTGTAAATAAGACTAATGAAGATATTGCTACAATACCTGCACAAAACAAGAAAGCATTTTTAAAAGAGAAATATAATCCATTATCCTCAGTTGATTTCATTTTAAAGATAGTATTATTAGCTTTTCCTTTTAAGAAATTAAAGTTAATAGACAATGCATTTAAAAATACTTTTACAACATCTAAACTTGCTTCTGTTTTAAAGAAATTCTCTCTATTATATACTAAAAAGAGATGATCTTCAAATTGTTTTTCATCTGCAAAATCCAATTTAATATAACTTAAACCATCTTCAACAGAACTTGCTTTTCCTTTATAATTAACTCCAGAAAGTTCAATGTTTAGT
The DNA here is from genome assembly GCF_046197865.1 of Methanobrevibacter sp. DSM 116169. Classification (GTDB taxonomy): domain Archaea; phylum Methanobacteriota; class Methanobacteria; order Methanobacteriales; family Methanobacteriaceae; genus JAHKLT01. Next base: position 1,293,724 of record NZ_CP166990.1, read on the forward strand.
ATTTCATCTTTATTGAATTTATGATTAATATATAATCCACTATCTGATAAAAATTTTGTATTATATTTTTCACCGTTAATTACAACATCTTCACTAAGTGGGAAAATATCTTCATAATATTTATCTTCTCTTTCAATAAAGAATAAAACTGCCATAGCAAGTATTCCTATATTCATAATTAACCAAACAATAGTTATTCCATAAGTAACACCAGTTATAATACAAATAGCTAAAGCAATAATACTTAAAACTAAATATATTAAATGAGGAATTCCATGAGGACTAAAATGTTTAAATCTAATAGGTTTATTTTTATTTGTAATTTCAAATGGAATAGGGATTGAAATTAATTCTTTAAGAACAGCTTCTGTTAATTTAAAAGCCTGAATTGTAACAACAACATCAGAATAAACTAAAGATCTTGTACCCTTACTTAAAACTCTTGTAGAAAGTAATGTTAAAATATACATCGGAAACCAAAGAGCTAAAAGAGCTTTATTATCAATGGTCGTTGGAATCATTCCACCAAATACTACTAGGAGTGGTAATGATAAAAAAACAAATCTTGCAAAGAAATTCATCCAATAACTAACAATTGACCAATCACAGAAACTTTTAACTCCTAATTTTGTAGTAATGAAAAAGTTATTATTTTTTAATGTTTGTAAACATCCTCTGCACCATCTATTTCTTTGTTTCATGAATTCAGATATAGTATATGGTGCAAGTCCATTAAATAAAGTTCTTGAAATTGCTTTACTTTTCCATCCTTTCTTTTGCATTTCAGTAGCTGTTGCAAAATCTTCTGTTACAGAGTATGTTGGAAGTCCACCAATACTTTCTAAAGCTTTTCGTCTTAAAATAGTATTACTACCGCAATATAAAGATGAATTAAATGCAGATTTAGAAGGATTTAATATTTTAAAAAAGTATCCTTGTTCATCTGGAAAATCATTTTCTGCATAGTAATTAAATCTGAAAGAATCAGGATTATAAAAGCTTTGAGGAGATTGTACAAATGCAACTTCTTCATCTAATTGAATATTAGCTACTAATACTTCAATTGCATTTTCATTAGCAATCATATCAGCATCAACAGTAACGACATAAGGAGCACTAGTATTTTTTAAAGCATTATTTAAATTTCCTGCTTTATGCTCATTATTATTTTTTAATCTAATATATTGTACATCCATCTTTTTGGAAAGTTCTTCCATTCCATGATCTTCTTTACCGTCATCACAAATAAAAATATTAATGTATTTTGAAGGGTAAGTTTGTCTTTTTAAACCATTAATAACTTTATGTAAAAGTTCTGGTTCTTCATTATGAGTGGTTATTAAAACATCAACCATTTCATATTTTTGTACTTTAGCATTGTTATTTTCTTTATTATTTGGAAAAAAGCTAGATTCGACTATCGTAGTAACAATTTCATAAAAAGCAAAAAATTCACAAATTATAAATAGTATTGCTAAGGCTAAATTTGGAATGCCTAAGTCAAATGGGATAGTGAATAGTATTCTGTAAGTAAAATAGGCAAGAATGAAAACAACAGTAAATAATGCTAACATCTTCCTAGGAAAACTAGATCTCATATTTATCACTTTAAAATTTTGTTTTAAAAATAACACTTTATTCTATATCATACGAAGTGTTATTAGTTATACAAATATTAATTTTAATACTATATAAATAATAATGATACAAAAAATTTAAAAAATCTGAAAAATGATAAGAATTAAAAAATATTAGTTGAATGTTATATATTTTTATTTTAAAATAGTAGATATGAACAATTAATTTTTATAAAACATGAATATCGTTTATATTAAAATATACGAATAAAATTTTAAAAATAAAATTTTTCAAAAAAATATACATACTTCACTTAAAAAATTTCTAAAAATATAATAAAACTAAGTTGTTTAGTCAAAAAATAATTAAAATAATAAATAATATATAATATACTGATTAAAATATTATTGAAATAATAATGACATAGACCAACATGAAAAGCAAAGTAAAAGAATTTCGTCAAAAATTAAATATGACTCAAAAAGAACTTGGAGATAAAGCAGGAGTAGCTAGACAAACAATTAATTCTTTAGAAAATGGAAAGTATAATCCATCCCTAATTTTAGCATATAAAATAACAATATTATTAGGTTTAGAGAGTATTCATGATGTCTTTACTTTTGAAAAAGAAGATCTCGAAGATTAACTAATAAAACAGAGATGACAACTATGATTTTCGAAATATATCAAGATTCGATTGGATATATTATAAAAGATAAAAAAATATTAAACCTTGGAATAATATCTATTTTAAGTTTTTTAATAATACCCATCATTATTCTAGCAGGATATTCATATAGAACTACTGAAATTAGCTTAGAGAGCATGGTTAATCTTAATAAAAAAAAACCATCATTTAAAAATATAAAAGAACTTTTATCACAAGGTATAAAAGTAATAATAGTTACATTAATTTATTCAATCCCTTTATTTATTGCAGCATACTTACTTTCATCAATTGATTTTATTATAAGAATTGTTGAAACATCTGGTATGTCAACAATTGAATTTAATTTAGAATTTATTGGAATTTTAGCTATAATTTCATTTATTTCATTTTTATTTATAAGTGTTGCAATTCCAATTATGATTAATAATAATGGATCTTTAAAATCAGCTTTTAAAATAAAAGAAATTATAAAAATTATAAAAAATGTAGAAGTAATAAACTATCTTAAATTTATTATATTACTTATAATAACATTCATAGGTATTTTAATTTTAATATTTTTAGTAGGACAAATACTTATTAATTTAATTGCAATTACTGGATTTTTAATACCTGGACATGCTGTAATATTATTTTACATAGCTATTGGAATGTTTTTTGTAATTCCTGCATATATATTATGTGAAAGTAGGGCAATAGGTTTAATATATAATATGGGTTCTTGAAAAAAAGAAAAAAAAGACTCAAAATGAGTCTTTAAAATTTAATATATGATTATTCTACTAGATAATTCATAGTCGCCGTAATAAGCTGTTGCAATGTAATTACCAGGGTCTAAATTAACATTTAATCTAGCTATACCGTTTGCATCTGAGACTCTTTGATAAAATACTCCATTAATATTAATTGTAACAGTTTTACCTGATGCAGGATTGCCATTACCATCGACTATTTTAATATCCCAAGATTTCCTATCATTTTGACTCATAACAAGATTATTAATATATAAAATAGAGTAAACTGTAATTATATTAGATGTTCTAAGTCCATTTGGATGTTCAGCTGTTAAAATATATTCACCTGGATCTAAATTAATATTTAAAGTAGCTATACCATTATCATTAGTGTATCTTGTATAAAATACACCATTAATATTACTAACTACTGGAGCATTTTTTAAAGGTCCTCCTAAATCATCTAATAATTCTATTTTATATTGAGTTCCATTTCTATAATATTTAACAATGTCTTCACCAAAGATTGTTGTAAGAACTTCAACAGTATATGACATATTTAATCCATCTTTAGGATGAGTTGTTGTTAAAATATATTTACCTGGATCTAAATTAATTTTTAATTCTGCAACACCATCTGAATTAGTAAGTCTTTCATAATATACACCATTGATATTAAATGGAACAGTTAAATTAGCTATTCCTTTACCTTGACCATCTAAGTATTTTCCATAAAAATGAGTACCATTTTTATAATATTTAATTACATCTTTACCTTGAATTGTAGGTAAAACATTTATAATATTATTAATTGTTAATGGTTCTGTTTCATTATAAACACTTACAATTGTATAGTTTCTAGGATCTAAATTAATATTTAATCTAGTTATTCCACTTTCATTTGTAATTCTTTCATATGTAACTCCGTTAACAGCCATATAAATTGTTTTACCGATAATCGGATTACCTAAACTATCAATTAAATAAGCAATAAATCCTGTGCCATTTTTGTAGTATAAAGTAATATCTGAAGCTTTAAAAATAATTGAAGGAATTATTACAGTACTTGAATTATTTTTTGAATTATAATAATCATCTCCAGAATAAGTTACATTTAATGTATAATTTCCATAATCTAAATCATCAACGGTTGTAGTTGCAGTTCCATTAATTATAGGAACTTCTTTACTTATATTACCAATATTAATTGTAATATTTCCTGTTGCATTTTTATCAACATTTACTGTAATAGTTAAATTTTTACCATTAAGTTCTGTACTTATATTAAGATCTGTATCTAATTTTTCGACTGTTATTATTGATGAAACACTAGATGATATATAATCATCACTACCATCATATGTAGCTATAATTTTTTTATCACCAGGAATAATATTAGTAGGTATAGTCCAAATATAGTTATATTTACCATCGACAACATTAGCTGTGACATTTTGACCATTAGGTAAAGTAATTATAACACTACCATTTATATTTTGACCATTTTCATCTGTTAATGTACCATTAATAATTATTTCTTCTCCTGGTTTACCAGAAGGATTATTTATTGTGATATTTGTATTTAATTGACCATTAATTACATCTACATTAATAGTTTCAGTTTTAGGATTATAATTATTATCTCCAGAATAGACAAGAGTTATATTATTACTACCTGCAGATAAACCTAAATCAGTGAATGAAACTTTACCATTTGAGATTGTTGCAGTTTGATTTTTACCATTATAATTAATAATTATAGTACCACTTGCATCATTTTCTACAGAAATATCAATAGTTTGATTTTTATTTGAAATCATATCTTCTGTTGAATAGTTAAAAGTAATATTAGCTTTAGCTACACTTAAAGAAATCACTTTATTTAAAGTATTATAGTTATTATCACCAGAATATGAAACTGTAATATCATAATTACCTGCAGATAAACCTAAATCATTAAAATCAACTTTACCATCTGAAATAGCTACAGTTTTATTTTTACCATCATAAAAAATAGTTACATTACCTGTAACATTATCATTAAAAGTAATATCTAAAGATTGATCACCATTATAAACCATATCATTATCAACATAGCTAAAAGAAGTATTAGCTTTTAAAACATTAACAAAAATAGTTTTAGTTAAATTATTATAATTATCATCACCAGAATATGAAACTGTTATATCATGATTACCTGCAGATAAACCTAAATCATTAAAATCAACTTTACCATTAGAAATAGCTACAGTTTTATTTTTACCATCATAATAAATAGTTACATTACCTGTAACATTATCATTAAAAGTAATATCTAAAGATTGATCTCCATTATAAACCATATCATCAACATAAGTAAATGAAGTATTTGCTTTTAAAACTTCTACAGAAATAATTGTCATATTTCTATTATAATTAGCATCTCCAGAATATTCAATAACAACGATATTTTTTCCAACAGTTAAATTCAAATCAGAAAAACTAATATGTCCATTATCTATAAGTTTCATTGGAGTTTGATCTGCATAATGGATAGTTATATATCTAGTTGCATCTTCATTAACAAAAATATCAAGTGTTTTGTTTCCTCCATAGTACATATTACTTTCAGTATAGTTTAAAGTAACATTAGCTTTTAAAACATTAACAGTGATGTTTTTAGTTAAGCTATCATATTTATCATCACCAGAATATGAAATTGTAATTTCATGAGGCCCTGCATTTAATCCTAAATCACTAAATGAAACTTTACCATTTGAGATTGTTGCAGTTTGATTTTTACCATTATAATTAATAGTTATAGTGCCACTTGCATCATTATTTACAAAAATATCTATAGTTTGATTTTCATTATAAACCATATTACTTTCATTATAATTTAATGCAATTATTTCTTTATTAACAAGAAGTAAACCAGTTTTAATAGTTAAATTATTTCCACCAGCATAATAACCACTAATTAAATAATTTCCAGGATTTACTGTAACAGTTGTTTCATATAAACCATTATTATAATTAGCTATTGGCATATTACTTAATGATGGATTTGTTAATGTTACTGTTTGACCTACAATTCTATTTCCATTATCATCTTCTAAAGTAGCATTTAAATTAACAGAGGCTCCAGGAGCTCCATAAACTGTTGAATTATCCATAATAGTTAAAGTTACATTACTTGTAATTTTACCATTATTTAATATTTTTTCAATATTATTACTACCCATAGTATTTTTATTTAAATATAAAACACCATTATTATCATTATTTATTATAGGGACAGTGATAACACTATTAAATACATTATTTTCTAAGGTTAAATTAAGATTATTATAAATTAAACCTGTACCACTTGTTATATAGTCATTTACAATTGTATTTTTATATATAACATTTCCTTTGTTATTATAAAGTATAACACCTTTTTGACATCCAGTTGCAACATTAATTGTATAAGTTCCACCAGAAATGGTTGCAATTGAATTTGTATTATATATTACAGCACCATTACTTGCTTTATTATCTATAAATTCACCATTTGTAATTAGAAGTTTTCCATTAAAATCATTATAAATAACTCCACCACCATAATTTGCATTTAATGCAGAGTTATTAATAAATTTACCACCATTGATTTCAAGATAAGCTGTATTACCATAATTATTTATAGCTCCACCAGTACTAGCTATATTTTCTTTAAAAGTTCCTCCATTAATAGTAGCATTAGCAGTATTATAAATTACACCAGATGAACCAGTACTTGTTGCTGAGTTGTTTTCAAATAAACCACCATTTATAATTAAAAATGAATTAGCAGCATTATGAATAACAGCACCAGTTTTTGAAGATCCTATTTGAGTATTATTTAAAAAAGACCCATTTAAAATTGTAAGAGTTGATCCAATATTATATATTGCACCACCATTAGTAGCTTTATTAAATTCTAATAAGCTATTTGAAATATTAACTACTGCACCAGTAGCAATGTTTATTGCTCCACCTTTATTTGCAGAATTATTAATAAATTGTGAATCAATAATTGTTACAAATGCTTTTACTTGATTAATATGTAATGCACCACCATTAAGATTAATACCAGTACCTTTTGCAACATTTCCAATAAATGTACAATTTGATATTAAAGTTTGAGTAGCTGTAGCTATTGCACCACCTTGTGGTGAAGTGTTATTTATAAAAACAGCATTAGAAATAGTCGCAATACCAGGACTTACAGAATAAATTGCACCACCAATACCAGTTGCAGTATTATTAATAAAAGTACCTCCAGTAACATTTAATATAGCTCCTGATGCTGTCATTAATGCACCACCTTGTTTTGAAGCTTTATTATTAGAAAACGTACCTCCTGTAATATTTAATATTGTACCAGGACCAGAACTATAAAATAAACCACCATCATCTCCAGCTGTATTATAAGAGTAATAACCTCCATTAACTGTGAGTTGGGCAAGTTGACTATAAACTATAGAACCTTGTTTTGTTGCTTTATTATTTGTAAAATTACCATTATTTATTGTGACACTATTACTTGTACTTCCAGCATTAAAAATTACAGTACCGCCTAATGATGCAGTATTATCTTTAAAAGTACCATTATTAATAATGACCGTACCCATATTATATATTATAGCACCAGATCCACCATTATTGTTTGCATAAGTACCACTATTAATAATAACCGTACCACCATTATTATATATTACAGCACCAGATCCACCATTATTGTTTGCATAAGTACCACTATTAATAATAACCGTACCACCATTATTAGTAATTCCAGAACTAGAGTAAGTAGATGTTGTATAACCATTAATCATAGTAATGTTATTTAATGTTAAACTAGCTCCTTTAGCTACATTAAAAATTTTTGCAGAATTATCACCATCAACAATACCATTTTGAATTGTTATTACTTTATTATTTAATATTATCATACCTCCAGTATAGGAAGGCTCATTATCGTACTTAACAGTTGCTCCATTTAAATCAATCACTCCACCATTTGGTGTAGCATCAATTTGGCTTTTTAGCCATGTGAAATTGTGTTCTTCAGCTAATATATTATATTGAGAATCACTAATATCACTAATTTCATTATCATTAGTATTCATATCATCAGCTGAGACCAATCCTGCAAATGATATCAAGACTAATAAAAATAATGAAATTTTTAAAAATCTCATTTTAAACATCTCCTTGGCCTTATCTACACATATTAAAACAAATAAAAAAAAATCGATAAAGCCCTTTAATTTTAAATAATTAAAAAGTTGAACTTTTATCAACGCTATTATATATGTTGTTCGTTATATATAAATGTTCGTTATATATTTATAATTTTTTAAACAAACGCTGCAAAAATATCTGAAAAAATAGCTAATGAATAAGTAAATATTAAATTAAATCATGAAAAATATATTATTACTATAAAATCAAACCAAATATTAATTTATTTTTAAAACCCTTTTTTTAATCATTCTAAATATAAAAATAGCTTTTTTAAAGATGAATTTAAAATTTTTAGCTCATCATCATCGAATAATGATTCAAGTTTATTATTATAGTCAAAAATTACGCTTTCAACATTTTTATAAACTTCTTCACCTTTAGGGGTTAAATAAATTAAAAATTCTCTTTTATCTTTTGAAGAAGCTTCTCTTTTAACAAATTCTCTAGTTTCAAGAAAATTTAATATTCGAGTAATAGTTGCACCATCTCTATAAGACATATTAGCTAATGTTTTTTGATTACATCCTTTATTCTTATAAATTCTACTTAAAATAGCCCATTGTACAAAAGTAATATCATATTCTTTAACAACCGCTTCTAAATTACTTTTAAGTAAATCTTTAATTTTTGGAATTTCCCACAGTAATCCTTCTTCATTTCTAAACTCAGAAATACTCTTCATAAAAATCTCCTTTTAAAAAATAAAAAGTGAATAAATTAACCTTTGATTTTAATAATAAAAAAAGGTTTACATTAAAAATAATGTTAAAATTAAAACTGCAATAGCCAACCTATGATATCATAAAGAAATTTAATATTTACTAGTGACAATAATAAAATTATAATCAGATGAATTTAAATAAATATTATCTTAAACAAAGATTAATGTAAACCCATATACTCCTTTCTCCCCACCATAATATGAAATTTCAATAATACCATTTGAATCTATAACTCCTACTTTTAAAGTACCTCCAATATTAAAAGTAATTTCGCTATATTCTAAACCATATACATCAGTTAATTTAGCATCTAAACTAAAAGTGTTACAGGCATCTTCAGCAAATGTAATAATTGATAAATTATTAAAATTTTCATCTGAAACTATGATCGTGTCTTCTGAATAAATAACATTTTGTATACCATCTTTTAAATTGCTATTATCAAAAGTAGTAGCACTAATAACTGGTAAATTTATTATTAAAATAGCTAAAAATAATAAAAAAACATAAAATATTTTGTTTTTCATTTTTATCATAGCCTCTCCTCTTTAATAAAATTTTTTTATAAATATTTAGAATAACAATAATTGATATTGCAACTATTATTTTTTTTATCAAAAATCTATTTAAATAAAAAATCTAAAAAAGTTTAATAAAAAATCAGATAAATAAATTATTGTAATAACAATTATTGCTATAACAACTAATTATGTTTTTTATAATATTTATAGTTTACAGAAAAATAAAAATTTATTTAGGATACTTTAAATTAAAAGGAATATCAGTAGCTTCTAGTTTAAAAATAACTGGTCTTAAACCATCTCCGCAAGATACAATTGCAATACCTGGTTTGTTAATCCAATTTCCATTAAAAAATGATGCATTTTCCCCATCACTCGCTAATTTTAAAACATAAGGATAGAGAACTTCCCATGCCCCATTACAAAATCTTTCAGGTTTTGTTAAATCAACGCAAAATACATCTCCTTCTTTATTAATAGGACATGAGCTTAAACCATCTACACCATATTCTTTTGAAATATCCTCAAAAAAATTAGTTTTTAATACAGTTATTTTAACTTTATGTAATTGCTTTTGATTCATATAATAACCTATAATTGAATTATAATAACATTATTTAATATGTTTTTCTTTTTAATTTTTAAAATAAATAATAATAGTTTTATATAATTCGAACAATAATTAAAGAAATTTATTAACAAATAATTCACGAAAAAATATTAAACAATAATCAATTAAAATGTTAAATATTAAACAATAATCAATTTATTTAATAATTAACTAATTAAACAAATTGTTTTAATAAAAATATATAAATGAAATCAAATGTTTAATTAAAAGAAACTTATATATACATATACAAATAATTTATTATTAGGGGAGGTAATGTTCAATTAAATCTAATTTTTTTATAAATTATTTTTTCATATTATCATTACTAATTATTTTAAAACTGAATTTTGATGATTTTTAATTAAATATTGCATGTAAAAAATAAGGTGTGTGTAATGAACGATGAACTCAAAACCTCATATTCTTATTTTCATGACACATTATTTAATAAATTCACATCAAAAATATCATTTTAAAATATCATTACTACATTTATTTTACATGACAATTTATTTTTAGTATTTATTAATAAGTTAAGCAGTATATCTACTAAAAGATTTAACTATTTTCTTATAAAAAGAATTTTTAAAGGAAATATATTTATATTAAAACTTTCTAATAAAAATAAAGCATTGAAAATTTTATGGAGTTAAAAAAATGAGTTCTTCTTATAAAACGCCTAGTGATACTGCAAAAGCTATTGTAGAAACTGGAGCAATAAAAAATAAATCACCTTTAATAAATACAATTATCTTAGCTTTTTTAGCTGGAGCATATATTGCATTTGGAGGAATGTTTGCACAAATTACAACTGCAGGAATGGCAGATGCAGGTTTTCCAGCAGGATTAGTTAAATTATTCTTTGCTGGTGTTTTTCCAGTTGGTTTAATGTTAGTTTTAATAGCTGGTGCAGAGTTATTTACTGGAAATATAATGTATTTTACTTTTGGAATTTTAGAAAAAAAAGCAAGTATAAAAGGCCTTATTAGAAATTGGACAACAAGTTGGATATTTAATTTTATTGGATCAATATTTGTTGCATTCTTTTTGGCATATTTAACTGGACTCATGACAGATCCAATATATGCAGAAGGTGCAATTGCACTAGCTAGTAAAAAAGTAGCTCTTTCTTGGGACCAATCATTTTTAAGAGCAATTGGTTGTAATTGGTTAGTTTGTCTTGCAGTTTACCTTGCATTTGCATCAGATGATATAATTGGCAAAATATTTGGAATTTGGTTTCCAATAACTGCTTTTGTAACAATTGGTTTTGAGCATTCAGTTGCAAATATGTATTTTATCCCAATAGCTATGTTACTTGGTGGAGATATTACAATAATTGACTTATTTAATAATTTAATACCAGTTACCTTAGGAAATATTGTAGGAGCAGCTATTTTTGTTGCTTGTGCATATTGGTTTGTTTATTTGAGAAAAAAATAAACAAACTTAATTTCATGAAAAACTTTCATTTATTTTTTAAATAATATGGTTAAAATGATTAAGATAATAAATTTAATAGCCAATTTATTTTTAATATTATAATCATACTCCTTATGTTATTATAAGGAGAGTGAATTAGGGATTTATAAGTTATTTAATTATTTCTTGCTTGAGTAAATAGAAATATACATCATCCCTTATTATATACTCATTTTTAAAATCAAAATTTTTATATACTAAAATTAAATTATATATTTAATAGACTATTATTAGTCCATTGTTGGAAAATAGGATATGAGTTTTTTGAAATTAAAAAAACTCTTGCCTTTATTTAAAATAAAACTTTTTTTAAATATTCATAGCTATTTTTAACAGAATTTTTATCATTTATTTCAATAATATAAACTTCATAGTTGTTTTATTAAAATTATTTATTTTCAATTAACTCTTTAACAAAACTATTTGCAGGGGAATTTTTTATTTCATCACTTGTACCATATTGCTGAATTTTGCCATCATTCATTACTAAAACCTTATCTCCTAAAGATAATGCTTCATCAATATCATGAGTTACAAAAACAATAGTAATTTTAGTTTCATCATGAATACGTTTAATTTCTTTTTGTAATTGTTTTTTAGTAATTGTATCAACTGATCCAAATGGTTCATCCATTAATAAAATCTCTGGAGATGCAGCAAGAGCCCTAGCTATTCCAACTCTTTGTTGTTGACCTCCTGATAGCTCATGAGGATAATGGTTTAACAACTCATCATCTAAACCAACAATTTTCATCCATTTTTTAACTGCATTTTCAGTTTTTTCTTTATCTTTTTTATTTAATAGATTAGGGACATAAGAAATATTATCTTTAACAGTTAAATGAGGAAATAAAACATTTCCCTGAATTGCATAACCAATATTACGCCTTAAACTTATAACATTTTCATCAGCTACATCATTACCATTTACATAAACAGTTCCTTTATTAGGTTTTAAAAGTCCATTAATCATTTTTAAAATAGTTGTTTTACCCGATCCTGAACTTCCAATAATTGTAACAAATTCTCCCTCATTAATTTCTAAATTAAAATCAGGAATTATCACATTATCATCATAGCTTTTTTCTACATCTTCATATTTTATTATAGCTACCATTTTAAAACCTCAATTATTTAATAAGTCCTTTACTAACTAAAAAATCATGAGCTACATCTTCTGGGTCTTTTTTACCCATTTCAACTTCATGATTCATTTTAGACATTTCTTCTTCTGAAATTAAATTTTCAAATTTCAAAAGTGTTTCATTAAGCTCAGGATGTTCTTTTAAAACTTCTTGCCTTATTACATTTCCACATTCATATGAAGGATAAAAATGTTTATCATCTTCTAAGACAACTAAATCAGGATTATCTAACTTTCCATCAGTAGTATATACAACTAATACATCAATTTTACCTTCTTCTAAAGCATTGTATTTAAGGCCAATATCTAAATCAGTAGTATCTTTAAAATTAAATCCATACTCATCACACAGTGCATCATATCCATCTTCTCTTTCATAAAAATCATATTCTGCTCCAAAACTTAATTCATCTGAGATTTCTGCTAAATCTGAATATGTTTTTATATCATATTTATCTGCAAGGTCTTTATGAATAGCTATTCCATAAGTATCATCAAAACCATACATTCCAACCCAAGAAAAATTATATTCTTCATCATATTTTGATTTTAAATCTTCAAAAGAGCTTTCATTATAAACACCATCTTCTTTTAAAACTTGCATCCAAGCAGTTCCAGTATATTCAGGATACAGATCAAATTCTCCTTTTAACATTCCTGCATGAATATTACTTGTTCCTCCACCAACACCAGATGTAAGTTCCACATTTAAATCTGTGTCTTGTTCAATCAACTCTTCAAGCATAGCTCCAATAATATATTGTTCAGTCATAGGCTTTGTAGCTACACTAATTGTATCTCCTGAAGAACTTGTGTAAAATTGACCAACAGCAAATATTGCAATAATTATAATAAGAATTCCTATTACAGTTTTTTTATTAAATTTAAAATTTTTAAATGCAAATCTACTTTTAGACTCATAATTAGTTAATTTTTCAATTTTACCTAAAATAAAATCTACTACAATAGCTAAAAGAGCTATTAAAATACTTCCTGCAAGAGTCATAGACATATTATTAGTTGTTATTCCTCGATAAATTGCAACCCCTAAACCACCTGCACCAATAAATGCAGCTATTCCTGTTAAAGCTATTGTCATAACTACCATAGTTCTAATACCTGATATAATATGAGGTAAAGCTAAAGGAAGTTTTATTTTATATAATAGCTGAAACTTTGTACTACCCATACCTTCTGCAGCTTCAACAATACTTTTATCAATATTTTCTAGGCCACTATAAGTTGATTTAACCATAGGGAGTAATGCATAAACAATTAGTGCAATTATAGCACTAAAATCTCCAATTCCAGTAAAAGGTATTAAAAATCCAAAAAGTGCAATAGATGGAATAGTATAAACAAAGTTTATAAGACTTAAAATCCATTTATTTCTTTTATACTCATTTACAATAATAGCTAAAACTAATCCAATAATAACAGCAAAAATAATAGCTATTAAAGAAATTTCTAAATGTTGGATTGTTAAATCTAGGAAAAAATCTTTTTGTTCATTAATTAATGAAAAAACATCTTCTAAAATCATTTTAAAAAGCTCTTAAAAATTAGTTTGTTTATATAATATTTGTTTTTAAAAATATTTAAAATAGCTAGTTTTAAGAGAAATTAAAGTTTAATTAAATAAATTTATTTTTAAAATATAATAATTAAGTTTTTTTAAAAGTAAAAATAAAATATAATTTAGGTAATAAAATGAAGTTTTTAAAATTCATTATCAAAAATCCATTTAGAGATAAAACTAGAGCAATTTTATCTATTTTTAGTATTGCAATAACTATTTCATTAATCATATCACTTGGAGCAATAACAGATGGTTTAGTTCATACTGTTGATGAAACATTAAACACTGGAAATTCAGATTTTATGATAATGAATAAAAATTCAACTAGTAATATAATTGATGATTCTTTAATTGATAATATTAACAAAGCAGAGGGAATAGCTAATATTATAGGAATTTCTGAGATAAAAATTCCAATTAAAGAAAATAATAACCTATACTTATATGGATCTAATATTAATGATTTAAATGACTTAAATTTTAAAATAATTGAAGGAAAGATGTTTGATTCAAATCAAAATGAAATAATTATTGGGAAATTATGTTCAAATTCTAAAAATCTAAAAATAAATGATAACATTAAAATAAATAATATTAGTTATAAAATTACTGGAATTTTCGAAAGTGGGACTCTTCTAGATTCTTATGGATTTACATCTTTTAATAATTTAGAAACAATTACAAATAGTACAAATAATAATGCTACAATGCTTTTTGTTAAGGTAAATGATGTTAATAACTTAGAACAAATCACAAATGAAATTGATAGTGAATATGGAGATAAAATTACAATAATTACTACAATAAACGATATTAGTAGCGTAAACACTATTTATAATATGTTTTTAGGAGCTAAATTAGGAATTACATTACTCGTTTTATTGGTTGGTGCAATTAGTATAGTAAATACCATGTTAAGTAATGTTTATGAAAGAACTCGTGAAATTGGAGTTCTAAAAGCAGTAGGATGGTCTAATAAAAAAATATTAATAATGGTAATAGGAGAATCAGTTGTATTAACTTTAATTGGTGCTTTAATTGGTTCAATATTAGGAGTGATTCTTGTAGAATTTATTTACAGATTAGGAATAATAGCCGAAATAGTTCCATATTATACAGCAGAATCATTTTTATTAGCTATTTTAGTTTCAATTATTGTAGGAATAATTGGAGGAATATTTCCTGCAAGAAGAGCCACTAAAATTCCAGTTACAGAATCTCTAAGACATGAATAGCTATTCTTTTTTCTTCAAATTCTTTTTTAAAAATCTATTTTTCATATTTCCATATACCCAAGTTCCCCAAGTAGGACAATACCTCCCTTTGTTTTTCCTTTCCATAAAAATCATTAAATATTTTCTCTTTCATAAGATAAAATAGAATCAATTGCATCGCTTGATAAATCGTCACTTAAATCATCAAGTTGCTCCAAATCATAAAATTTTGCATTTGTAATACTAGCTAATCGTTTATTTACACTCCAACCTTTATTATCTTCTTTTTTAAAGTTTACAATTACAGTATGAATATCTTGTCTAGCTATTTCATCAGCTATATCCCATACATCATTTATTGGATTTTGTTCTCTTTTTTTATTAGTTTTAAAACCTGATTTAAGTCCAAAATTATCTTTTGAAGATACACCCACATTTGTTACACCATCAGATAAAAGCATGACCATTGGAATGAAATCATTACTTTTAATATCCTTTTTTAAAATTTCTAATCCTTTAATAAGGCCATCTGCAATTGGGGTTGTTCCTCCAACAGTTATATTTTTAAGTTTATTTAAAAAAGAGTTGGGCCTTATTGTACTTGGAATTATAATTTCTGCATCTGTACCTTTAAAACCTATTACAGCTATTTTATCCCTATTTACTTGAGCATTATTAATTATTTTTTTTAAAATTAATTTTACTTGTTTAAGTTTTTCATCACTTGACATTGATTCACTTAAATCAATTATTAAAGCTATTGATAATTTAGCACCATTATTTCTTATTTTTTGCCTTAAATCATCTTTTTTAATATGTAATGATTCTTTATTATTTTCTTTTAAAGCATATGCTCTTACAGTTGCATCAATAGCTATATCACTTAAAGAATTCTTAGGTATTTTACTTTTAATATATTTACCTTTCATTGATTTAGATTTAACTCTTTTTCCATATTGTTTATCTCTTTTTTTACCTTCCATTTTCATTAGTTTTTTATATCAATCTTCCCTTCCTCATCTGATTCTGTAAAATTTTCTGATTTTTCTTCTTCATTAATTTTTGAACCTTCATCATCAATTATTTTAAATTCAGATTCTTCATTTTGTTCGATATCATCCATATCAACCTCTTGAGAGATATCTTTATTTAATTCCATTTGATTATTTTCTTTATCCATTTCTTGTTTAATAGATTTCATTCGCTTAGAAAGTAAAACATTTTCCCCTATAACTAATTCAATAGCTTCTTCTAAATCTGAATCATTAATTGATTCTCTTTCATTATATGCTGCTATTGTTTTTGCAGTTTTTAAAATAAAAATATCACTTCTATGGCCTTCTATATCTAGCTCTAAAGTGATTCTAGCTATTATCTCTAAGTGTTTTGAATCAATTTCCACATCATTTAAGATTTTTTGAGCTTTTAAAATTTTATTTTGAAGTTCTTTTTCATTATTATCAAATTTTTTAATGAATTTTTTAGGATCTTTTTCAAACTCTTCTCTTCTTGCCATTATAAGAATTCTATCTTTAATATTATTTATTGCTCCAACATCTATTTTAAGACCTATTCTATCTGATAGCTGACCCCTTAGTTCTCCTTCTTCAGGATTCATAGTTCCAACTAATATAAATTTTGATGGATGTGAAAGTGAAATTCCTTCTCGCTCTATTGTGTTTATTCCAAATGCAGCTGCATCAAGTAAAATATCAACTAAGTTATCATCAAGTAAATTAATTTCATCAACATATAAAATATTACGATTTGCTTTTGCAAGTAATCCTGGTTCTAATGCTTTAATTCCACTTTTTAAAGCCTTTTCAATATCTAATGAACCTACAACTTTATCTTCTGTAGCTCCTAGTGGTAGTTCAACTACTTCCATTGATTTTTTGATTGTTTCTATGTTGTTTTTACCTTCATCAAATTCAAATTCTTTATATGTATCTATATCACAATTAAAAATACAGTCTTTTACAACTTCAATTTCTGGAAGTAGATTAGCTAAAGCTCTAACAGCAGTTGTTTTACCAGTTCCCCTATCTCCTTTAATTAAAACCCCTCCAATTGAAGGATTAATTGCATTTAAAATAAGAGCTTTTTTAATTTTTTCCTGACCAACAATAGCTGTAAAAGGAAAAATATTTTTTTTCATAATTTCACCGTTAACATTTTAAAATTAATAGATTTTATTTCTAATTGAACATATAAATGTTTGGATAATTATGAAATTTTCTTGAAGTTTTATAATTATTTCTAAATTTATTGAAATATAATTTATTTTAAATAATTAAATTAATTCTGTAAAAAAAAGAAAAAAGAGAATTTTAATTTAAATTCTCAATTAATATTATTTTTTCCTATAACCAAAGCATCCTATCATACTTAATAAAGCAAGTAATAATACAAAAATTGGATTAGCAGTACTTAACATTTTAGCACTACTAGTAAATGGATGCTCTGTATTATCATTTGGATAATTAGGTTCGTTTGGTACATTAGGTTGATCTGGTTCATCAGGCACTTCAGGTTCGTCTGGTTCATCAGGTTCGTCTGGTTCATCAGGTTCGTCTGGTTTATTTGGAGTGAAGACTATTGTTTGATCTATATCATTAATATCATCATGAGCAGCAATCATAACTCCATTATGATATAATTTTTCAAAAACAACAATTGTTTTTCCAGATAATAAATTAGCATCAAAGACAAACTCTAAACTAATAAGTCCATTAATAGATTGAGCAACAAATGTTCTTGTTGCTGTAACTGTTTTACCATTAATAAGTAATGGTTGATTAGTTGATTTATCCATTAAAATACCATTAAGAACATAAGTATTGCCAACTACTAAATTTGTGTATTTGACTGTATCTATAATAGTTACTGTACCATTAGCAACTATATTTTTTCCACCAGTTTCTTTATCATTAGCATTAGTACCAATGTCTGGAATTTTTTCAACTGGTTTTTCAGTTAAAACAATTGTTTGTTTTGGATCATTTAAATCAACATGTTCAGCAACAGCAGTACCATTATCATAAGTTAAATACTCAACTACAACAACAGAACTATTACCAAAACCAGTAGCATCAAAAACAAAAGTCAAATTAATAGAACCATCACTACTACCTGGAGAAAAAGTTTCAGAAGCAACAACTTTATTACCATTATGCATAACATTACTACCATTTTTATACATTAAAAAACCATTAATCACATAAAATTGACCAACAGTCAAATTCCAATAACTAACAGTATCAACAATAGTAACAACACCATCAGCAACAGCAAGACGGTCACCAGATCCTCCATTAATAGCACTAGTAGAAATACCAGGAACGCCACTAATAGGAACTTCTGTTAAAACAATTGTTTGTTTTGGATCATTTAAATCAGCATGTTCAGCAACAGCAGTACCATTATCATAAGTTAAATACTCAACTACAACAACAGAACTATTACCAAAACCAGTAGCATCAAAAACAAAAGTCAAATTAATAGAACCATCACTACTACCTGGAGAAAAAGTTTCAGAAGCAACAACTTTATTACCATTATGCATAACATTACTACCATTTTTATACATTAAAAAACCATTAATCACATAAAATTGACCAACAGTCAAATTCCAATAACTAACAGTATCAACAATAGTAACAACACCATCAGCAACAGCAAACCTATCTCCTGTAATATCATTTATTGCACTAGTAGCTATAGATGGTGTTCCAAATTCATTTTTAGTATATTTGAAAAAAACAATGTCTTGTTTATGATTAGATTCATTTAGGCTTTCACCAAAATAAAAAGTAAATTTAAATGTATTTCCATCAGAATCTGTATAAGTATTATTTACAACCCTATCAAGGTTATTAATCATGAACATTACATCTGTTTTAACTTCATCAGAAGATCCATCAAATTGAGTAGTGTGATTATTTAAAACCCAAACAGCTAATTGAAGATTAGTTGCTCTTACATTACCCATATCATCACGATGATATTTAGTAATTAAATTTTTTATGTCCTGACTTATTTGATTACTATTATCTTCAGATATTACATAAGGTTCATCTGAAAATCTACCTGGAGGAGTTTGATTTGCATGAAGACAATATCCTAAATATTGATCCCCATTACTATCGACAGCACCATATCCACTATTGAAACCTGGATTATAACCATCAACAGTCACATTAATATCTGCAGCAGTTGAAACATCAATTGTGCAGACACAACACATTAATATCATTAAAAAAGATATTAAAAATGCTTTAGATATATTTAAATTTTTTAACATATTATCACCTGTTAAAAAATTAATAAATTTCAAAACAACTGATATAACAGAAATAAAATGTGTTATAAAATAAATGTACCCAAATAAACTCTAAAGAATATTTAGACACTAGTTAATTTTTAGAAAATTATTTTGAAATTTATTAATTTTAAATCAATGCCAATAATAATTTATTGAACATTAAGGAAATTTTTCTTACAAATTACTTATTAATATTTCAAAATTATTAACTTTCAAATATCAACTCCATTATATAGTATATAATAAATAATATAAATATTTTTGGATTTTTGAATAAAATAAATAATTTAATAAAATTAATTAAATATTGTCAAAAAGTATATTTTTATTAAATTATTATAGCAGTTTTATTAAGTTTAATAATTTAACTTATAGGTTCTTAAAAATTTTCTCTTATTTTTTCAATAATTTTTCTTCTTAAATCATCTTCAAGTTTTTTTGAACTTGGGCGAGGAGCATATCCAAAATTTTCATCAATAAACTTTAAACCATTAAAGATTACAGGATTTTTATATCTTGGATGCATGTGCCAATGAACTTGAGGTTTAATATGAGTTTCATTATCTCTAAATGCTAAATTAGCTGCACACGCCCAATTAAATAATGTAACATCAAATGTATCCATAAATCCTAATTCAATAGTTTTAACAAGTTCATTAAATTCAATCCATTCTTTTTTTTTAAGATTACGAAGCCCAGTACAATCTCTTTTTAAAATTAAAACACATGTTCCTAAATATGTTTGATCTGGAGCTAAAAATAATCCCCAATAATCTGTGCTAAAAATTAAATCTCCATAAAAATTTGATTTTTCAATGTTTTTATTAATTTTCATATTATCCCTTAAAAATTTATAGTTAATATTATGTCATTAATAATTAAAAAATTTGTTTATTTTAATTTTTTACTTATTTTAAACATTTTAAAGTTTTTTTTTCCAGATTAATATTATATTTTTAAAAATAAATTTAATAAATTGTTGGTAAAATAATAAACTATTTATATTATTACAAACTAATATTTTACTAATACTATAAGGAGAGGATAGTTTAATGATATGTGAATTTTAAAAATATGGCAAATTAATAAAAAAAAAATTATTACGAAATATCAAATTTACATAACAAAAATTAAAAGTTTCAAGGGAGTGAAAACATTTTAATAAATTTAAAAACAAATAAAATATTATTAATATCTATTTTTGCAATAATATTATGCTGTATGTGTACTATTAATGTTTCAAATGCTGCAGATAATAATGTAACTATAGATGGATTTAATCCTGGTTTTAATAGTGGATATCATGCTAGTGATGATGATGGAAATCATTATGAAGGATATTGTCTAGAAGCAAATGAAACTCCACCAGGAAGATATTCTAATGAATCATATGTAATTTCTAAAGACAACAGTAATCAAATTTCTCAAGATATTAAAAAATTAATTACAAAATATCATCGCTCAGACATGAGCAATTGGCGAGCAGGTAATATCCAAATAGCTATTTGGGTTTTAAACGGCCATACCACACAATTTAATGGTTCATCTGATGCTGTTAAAAATGATGTAATGTTTATGATTAACAATCTTGATGATGTCGTGAATAATACTTATACAGATTCTAGTGGAACTAAATATACTTTTAACTTTTATTTAGGTCAAAGTCTAAATAAAACCCATACTAAACAAGATATAGTATTTTTTAACTATAATATCAATGAAACTGATATTCCAGGAACTAATGAAACAAATATCCCTGGAATTAGTACTAATGCAATAAATAATGGTACAGGTAATCGTTCTGCTATTTCAGAAGGAATAATTACAATAATTGATAATGTAAATTATTGGAATTTGACAGTTGGTCAAACCTATGTTGTAAATGGTTATTTGATGCATAAAAACGGCAGCTATGTATATTATAATGGTTCTAAAGTAAGTGCAACTAAAACTTTTACAGCAAACAGTACAAATGGTGTTGTTCAATTAGTGTTTGTATTTGATGCAAGTGAATTAGGTAATCAATCTATAGTTGTATTTGAATATTTAACTTATGAAAATGGAACTAGTGTTGCAAATCATACTGATTTAAATGATATTAACCAAACAATTGAATTTACAACAAAACCTGAAGAACCAGAACCTCCAATTGATCCAGAAAAACCAGAACCTCCAATAAATCCTGAAGAACCTGAAGAACCAACAAAACCTGAAGAACCAGAAACTCCAACTAATCCAGAAAAACCAGAACCTCCAATAAATCCTGAAGAACCAAAAGAAAATAATGTTTTAAAAGATTCTATTTCCAATAAAACAAATCATGAATCTAAAATGTTAAATACTGCTAATCCTATAGCTTTATTAGTATTAACTTTATTAACCATTGTTGGTCTTTTAAAACGTTCTAAAAAATAATTTAAAAAGAAGTTTAAACTTCTTTTCTTTTTTTACTTTTTAATTTAATTATATTTAAAAAAAACTATGAAATTTTCATTTTTTATATTAAAAAATTTCTAATTATAAAAAATAAAAATTAAATAGCTGTAATACCACCATCAACTACAACTATAGATCCAGTTGAATATGATGCTTCATCTGAAGCTAAATATATTAAAGCAGGAGCTAATTCTCCCTCACAACCAGAACAACCTATAGGACATATTGATTTAACCATTTCTTTAAATGGTTCAGCATCAATTAAGTGTTCTGTAGCTTCTGATGCAAAAAATCCTGGAGCTATTGCATTGACAGTTATATTATATTTTGCAAGTTCTGCTGCAAGAGCACGAGTAAAATTAACTACTCCTCCTTTACTAGCATGGTATGCAATTCCACCAGTTTCACTACCAATTAAACCATACATTGAAGCAATATTGATAATACGACCATATTTATTATCAGCCATTACTTTTCCAAATTCTCTCGATACAACAAATACGCCTTTTAAATTAAGGGCCATTTCTTTATCCCATTGTTCATCAGTGGTTTCAAAAATATGAGTTTCCCCACCCGCACCAGCATTGTTAACTAAAATATCAACTTTTCCAAATTCATCAACACTTTCTTTAACTGCATCTTTTACTTGTTCTGTATCAGTTACATCACATTTGACAGTTAAGCATTTAGATCCCATAGCTTTAATTTCTTCAGCAACAGTTTCTAATTTTTCTTTTCTACGAGCAAGAAGTACTAAGTCTGCTCCTTGACCTGCTAAAGCTTTTGCAAATTGAACACCAATACCTGAAGATGCACCAGTTACAACAGCTACTCTACCTGTTAAATCAAACATTTTTCATCACCTATAAAATCCCCTAAATAATATTCAATTTGTAGAGGATAATAATATATAAACGCTTAGTTATTATTAATCTTTCTATTTACTCATAGAAAAAATTATTACTATGATTTTTATGAATATTAATAAATTTCTTAAATTCAATCATATTAAAAAATAATAGCTAAAAATTGAATAAATTTAAAATAAATAGAAAAATATTAATGCTTTATTTAACATATAATCAAGTATGAATTTTAAGTATAATGTTGAAGACATACCTCCAAAAATGGAAATGCTTTTATACGGAATTCAATGGTTTGCAATTACTTTACCAATCATATTAGTTATTGGAAATGTTATAGGAAATATTTTCCCAAGTACTAATACAGTAAGCTATATTCAAAGTCTTTTTATAATGATTGGAATTGCATTGTTACTACAAATAAAATTTGGACACAAACTTCCAACGATATTAGGTCCTGCAACAGTGCTACTTATAGCAGTTCTTGGGACAATGGATCAAGGAATAGCTTCAATAAATTCCTCGGTAATTATTGGTGGGGCTTTTTTAGCTATTATTGCTTTTAGTGGTGCTTTAAAATATTTTGCAAAACTTTTTACAACAAAAGTCATAATAGTTATACTTCTTTTAATAGCTTTTACATTAACACCAACGATATTAGATTTAATAATTACAAATAATGGAGTATCATCTTCTTTAAATTTCATATTTCTTCTAGTAAGTTTATTTATAATATTCATATGCCATAAACATTTGAAAGGTCTTTGGAATGCAATTATTTCATTATTTATAATAATTATAGGAACGATAGCTTATTATTTAATATTTACGCCTTCATTTAGTGGAAATTTTAATTTAAGTGCAATAGCTCTTCCAGCTATTAAATTACAATTAACAATTCCCGATATAGGAACTGTTTTAGCATTTTTAATCTGTTTTTTAGCATTATCTATTAATGATATTGGATCTATTCAAGCTACAAGTTCAATTACGAAAATAGATAATAAAGAAAAGAGAATTAAAAAAGGTGTTGGGATAACAGGAATAATGAATATCTTCTCAGGAATTATAGGTGTTATTGGTCCTGTAAATTATTCTATGACTCCAGGTGTAATAGCTGCAACAAAATCTGCATCTAGATATCCATTATATGTTACAGCAGCTATTTTAATAGTTCTTGCTTTCTCACCAATATTAATAGCTATAATAAGTGCAGTGCCTTCACCAGTAATTGCAGTAGTTTTAATTTATATTATGACTGCTCAAATTGGAGCATCTTTAATGATGGCAAAAGAAAATAATTCATTTAAAAATATGGATGATGGAATAATAGTCGGATTACCTATTCTTATGGCTACACTTATTGCATTTTTACCTGAAACACTACTTGCAGAGCTACCATTACTTCTTAGGCCAATACTTGGAAATTCTTTTGTAATGGGAGTAATGATTGTTTTATTATTAGAACATTTAATTTTTAAAAGTAAAAATTGAGAGTTTATTATGAATCATGAAATAAGCTATAATAGAGAGTTATTTGCAAAAATAATATCTAGAATATTTGAAGCACCTTTTATAGCTATACCTGTATTTTTAATTTTAAATATTTTACTAAATAACAATAATTTTTTAAATTCAGAAATAATTTGTTTATTGTTTGGAACAATTATTCCCATGCTTTTAATTTTAATTTGGAGTAAAATAAAAAAAGTCGATAAAGATTATACAATTAAAGAGCATAGAAATATTCCTTTACTTATTATATCAATTATATATTTTATTGGAGCTATTATATTATGGTTATTATCTATAAATCCAATTATTATATCTTTAATGTTTTGTTATGGTTTAAATACTTTAATTGTCTTTTTTATAAATTTAAAATGGAAAATTAGTGTTCATTCCATGGGAATTGCAGGACCTATAACTGCATTAATGTTTGTAAATCCCTTATTTTTTATTTTAGGATTTATTACACCTATAATTATGTGGAGCAGATTAATTTTAAAAAAACATACATTAACTCAAGTTTTAGCAGGTTCAATATTAGGTTATCTTTTAACTTATGTGCAAATTTATTATTTAACACAAGCTATGAATTATACTCTTAGTGTAAATTTGTATATGGTTTTAATTTTAATCTTATTTTTAATCTTATTCTCTTTAATCATAGCTAAAACATTGTTTTCTAGTAAAAATTAAATTTAATAATATCTTTTTAACCATTTATCTCTAAAATTAAAAAAGTTTCCATTAATTATAGCTTCACGAATTTTTTCTGTGAGTTTTACAATAAAATAAACATTATGAGCAGTTATAAGCTCTAATGCAAGTTGTTTATCTTTTAAAATCTGTTCGGGGCTTTTCAATTCATTTTCATTTTTTAATAATTTACGAATATCGCTTCTTGAATATCCTGATTTACAAGTTGGACATTCACATTCATCAAATAATGGAGAATGGTCATCTCTAAACCTTGCATTTCTAATATTAATGTCTCCATCAAGTGTGTAGATTTTTCCATGTCTTGCCTCACGAGTTGGTGCAACACAGTCAAATGTATCACATCCATTTTCTACACCTGCAAAAATATCATCTGGTTTTGAAAGGCCTAATAAATGTCTAGGTTTTGATTCTGGTAAAATACTATTACACCAAAATAAGATATTTGGTAATTGTTCCTTTTCAAATGCTCCACCTAAACCATATCCATCAAAATCCATAGCACCTAATATGTGAGATGTTTCTTCCCTTAGATCTTGATAATGAGCACCTTGTAAAACTCCATAAAGTGCTTGATATGGTTTATCAGGATTTTCATTAGTTAATTTTTGATGTTCATCTAAACACCTTATTGCCCATTTATGAGTACGTTCAAGAGCCTTTTCATTATATTCTTTATTATCTCCAATACTTGTAAGCTCATCAAAGGCCATCATAATATCAGCACCTATTTTATGTTGAAATTGTATAGAATATTCAGGAGTTATAAGTTTTTCTGTGTCATTTTCATTCATTTTAAAATATACGCCTTCATCTGTTACTCTAGCTAATCGTTTTTTATTTTCTGTTTTAAATTGTTCACGTGCAATATCTCTTTTATTCATTGAAACAACTTTTCCAAGACCACTACCAAAAGACATGATTTGAAAACCGCCACTATCAGTAATTGTTGGACAATTATAACCTGAATATGTATATAAACCACCTGATGTTTCTACTTTATCTGAAATTTTGGATAAATGAAATCCATTACTAATCATAGCTTGAATACCAATTTCATGAAATTTATCAGTCGATAAAAATCTTACATCACCATAAGTACCTACAACTGTAAATGTTGGTGTTTTAATATCTCCATGAGGAGTGTGAATGATTCCAGCTCTTCCTAATGCATCTGGAATTTTAGTATCAATTTCAAAACTAAATTGATTCTGTTTCATTTTCCACCATCCTTTTACATAAACTTATAGCACCATATGTTACAGGTAAAAGTATCGTTTCACCGATGATTTTTGAAAAGTATGCAATAATAAGTAATCCTATAAATTGTGTATCAGTTATTGTACCAATAAATGCAATTGTTGTAAAAATCACTGTATCTACTAAGTCTCCGACTAAACTAGAACCAATTGCTCGTTGCCATAGATGTTTGCCTTTTGTAATTTCTTTAATTTTAACAAATACATATGCATTTAATATTTGACCACAAACAAAAGCAGTTAAGCTACCTATAACAATTCTAGGCATAAAACCAATGATTGATTCATATGCAGATTGATTATCCCATCCAGGACCAGGAGGCAATATTTGAACAATAAATAATGCTAGAACAGCTATTATATTCATTGAAAATGAGATCCATATAACTTTTTTAGCTTTTTTATAACCAAAAATCTCTACAATTACATCTCCTAAAATGTATGATAAAGGAAATAATATTGCACCACCATCCCAAACTAGACCAGTTCCAAAAAAATCAAACATTTTAGTACTAGCTAGATTACTAACAATTAAAACTGTAGCTGATAGTGCTGTTAAAATTGCAAATAGTTCTGTTTTAGAGAGTTTTAGTTTATCTTTAAAATACAATGATATCTTTCCTATTATGTAAATAAATTATAATAATATTAATTCTATTTATTATAGATTTTAATATTTTTCTTAGAAGTAAAATATATAATTTAATAATCAAGAATATAATTTTAATAGGAAATTGGTAAAAACAATAACAAAATTTTAATATTTATTTTAATAAATTAAGCAGTTAATCATAGTTTACAGTCTTATTTTTTAAAATTTTTGTAAACTTAAAAAAAATAAAGAATTTAAAAGATTTATTTTAATTAATCATCCTTACATGAGTGTTTAAAATCACCATGCATATGATGAAATTTGCCTCCACCTCTACACATTTTATCAAACATTTTCATTTTATGAAAATGGTCTAAATTGCGAAAATCAGGTGCTCCTCTAAACCTATTATCTGAATAAAAGCTATCTTGATCACCATCAAATATTTTATCAAAGATATCTCTTTTATGTCCTCTTCTATGGCCTTTTATATTATTTTCTTGATTTGTTTTAAGACAACTAATAGATAAATCTTTTAATATATTCATAACATCTTCTTTATTACTTGTTTCAAGATTGTTATATATCATTTCTTCCCATTCATTTTCTATGGTTTCAAGTTTACTAGCTAAGTCTTTTCCTTTACTAGTTAAAGTTATATAATATTCAGCTTCATCATTAGAATCTTCATCAATTTTTCTTTCAATTAATTCCATATCATATAGTTTTTTTATTTTCATAGCCATATGCATTTTATTATGATGGAATTTTTTAATTAAATCTTTTTGATAAATTTTTTCTTTGCTATTTAATTTTAATATAAATGGAATTTGTCTAGGACTAATATCTAAATTTTTAACTTTTTGAGCAATATATAATTTATGTGTTTTATGAATAACACCAATTAAATTTCTCATTGAAGAATCATCAGACCTAATTTTATCAATTTTTTCATTATAATTCATTATGACACCTCTATTTTTAAAATATAATTGATTTTTCAAAACTTAAAATCAACTATATAATATATTGATTTTAATATTATATAAATGTTTCACTATGAAACAATAACATGATGAAATAATTATATTATGAAATGATTAGAAATTTAAAAATTAAACATAATTAAAAAACCTGTAATTAATAGTATTCATTAATTAAAATTCTTTATTTCATATTTTAAGAAAATAATGAATATTAACTCTTGAAACTCTAAAAATAAGATGTAAATATCATTCAAGTGAAAAATTCCAAATAATATTTTGGTTTACATTATATTAAGTCATTACCAATTAGAAAAAACAGTTCATTGCTAGATATACAGAAAATCTTTTTAATCTATATTTTAGATTGTATTATTTACTTTTGTTTGTTTTATTGTTCTCAGTTAAAAGAAAGTATTTATATATTATATTTAACATAATATAATCAAAGATTTATTTATCTTATTTGGAATTAAACTAATTAAATTAGTATTATTTAAATTATTAATTTTACTTTGATAATACTAATTATCTTATTAGTTATTTAAACTGTACTTTTTTGACATAATATTTTTCATACATTAACTTATAATTACTTTTTAGAACAATATTTATTTTCCATGAAAATAATTTTGTATTAGTAATATTGTTTTATAATTGTTATTTTTATCTAAAAAGAAAGAAAATCTTTTTAAATTAGATTTTAAATAATATTATTAGTGTAATTTTAATGAATTTGTTTTAAAAGAATAATTTAATTCCAAAAAGATATTTAAGTCTTTGACTTATTTATCTAATAAGATTAGGAGGTGATATCTATGTTTTTAAAGCTAATAAATAATATTTTAATATTATTATATCATATAATAGGTATCATAATTATTCTCCTTTATTTTGTAGAATAAATAAGATTTTAAGAGATTCCTGAGTTTTATTATTTTTACTC
The DNA here is from genome assembly GCF_046197865.1 of Methanobrevibacter sp. DSM 116169. Taxonomy (GTDB): domain Archaea; phylum Methanobacteriota; class Methanobacteria; order Methanobacteriales; family Methanobacteriaceae; genus JAHKLT01. Next base: position 1,322,854 of record NZ_CP166990.1, read on the forward strand.
TAATAAATAAGAAATTACATTATCTCTTTTCACATATATTTGGATTTTCTACCGTACTTTCTTAAAAACTCTTAGAATTATCTAAAAATGTATTTATTTTTTGTCTAACCCCAACAATATTCTTTGCTTTTCTATTTCTGTAAAAATGTTGTAATTGATACAAAAACTATATTTTTAACTGGAATTCAAACATTTAGCATTCTCCAATTATTTTTTATATGGTTTACTCTTACAATGAGGAGATCCAAATGGATGTTTTCCAAAAGACCCTCTAAAAGGATGAGGCATATGTCCATGCTCTTTAAAATTAATTTTTTCATCTTTAATTACATCAAAAGAACCTTTAGCCAAAATTCTAAGAACATTCATGAAATTTTCTTTTTCATCATCACTTAAATCAAGATTCAAATGTTCATAAACCATAGCTTCCCATTCTTGATCAATATTTTTCACTTTAGATGCAATATCTTGTCCTTTTTTAGTTAAACAAACTTCATATTTTCTTCGATTATTTTCAGCTACCTTTCTTTGAATTAAACCATTATCATCTAATTTTCTAAGAGCTTTTGCAACAGTTCCATGACTTAAAAATAAATTTTTAGCTAATTCATCCTGAGAGGTATTTTTTCCATTTTCTAGCTGTAATAAAAAAGAAATTTGACCTGGAGTGATATTTAATTGTGAAACATTATGAATTAAATAATGCCTATAAGAATTATTCATTACAGATATTAATTCTGGCATTGATAAATTATTAAAATCTTCTTCTTTAAATTTTTGGTTTAAATACAATTATATCATCTCTAAGCTTTTTAATCGATATTATCTTATTATATTGTTTTATATCATCTCATAAAATATATAAATGTTTCCATGTGAAACAATTGAAAATTTCTTTATTTTTTCTATGTTCTTATTATATGAATATGATTTTATGATTTTTAAAAATTTATAATGGCCTATTTAAACTTTAAAGTATTCTAATTCAATATATTGGAGATATTATGAATTTTTTAAATATTTATTATTACAAAATACTTAAATAAAATACAACAAAATACTTAAATAAAATACAACAAAATACTTAAATAAAATACAACAAAATACTTAAATAAAATACAACAAAATACTTAAATTCAAACTTTATAGAATATATTATATTGGTTATTATATGACAAATAAATACTTAAAACGTATCATTGATGATATATTAAAAAAACATTTAGAAATGATTGGTGCAGTTGTTATTGTAGGTCCAAAATGGTGTGGTAAAACAACAACAGCTGAAAAACATGCAAAAAGCGTATTAAAATTACAAGATCCAGATAATAGAAAATCTTATTTAGAATTAGCTGAAATTAAACCATCACTACTTTTAGAAGGTGAAAAACCAAGACTAATTGATGAATGGCAAATGGCACCAGCATTATGGGATGCTGTTAGAACTAGTGTTGATGATTTAAATGAAGATGGATTATACATTTTAACAGGTTCAACTTCAGTAAATGAAGAAGAAATAATGCATTCAGGTACGGGTCGATTTAGTAAATTAATTATGAGGCCTATGAGTTTATTTGAAAGTAAAGAATCAAATGGGAAAATAAGTATTATTGATTTATTTGATTCTCCAGATTTAAATATTGATGGCATTAAGTCTAAATTATCTATTGAAAATTTAATTTTTGCTGCTTGTCGTGGTGGTTGGCCAGAAAGTTTAAATAAAAAAACTAAAGAAGCACAATTATTTGTTGCATCTAATTATATAAACAATATTTGCGAAATTGATGCATCTACAGTTGATGGAGTTAAAAGAGATCCTAAAAGAGTTAAAACTGTTTTACAATCGTATGCAAGAAATATATCAACACTCGCATCTAATAATACAATATTAAAAGATATAAAATCTAATTTTCCAAATATTAGTGAACCTACATATTATTCATATATTGATGCATTAACTAGATTATTTGTTATAGATAATATTGATGGGTGGAATCCCAATATAAGATCTGCTACATCTATTAGATCTGGTGTAAAAAGAGAATTTATAGATCCTTCAATTGCAGTAGCTTTATTAGGTTTATCTCCTGAAAAATTAATATATGATTTAAATACATTTGGTTTTATATTTGAAAATTTATGTATAAGAGATTTAAGTGTTTATTCTAGCTCAATTAATGGAAAAATATCATATTATAGAGATAGAGTTGGTCTTGAAGTAGATTGTGTGTTACAGTTAGAAGATGGAAGATATGGGCTTATTGAATTTAAATTAGGTAGTAGTGAGATTGAAAAAGCTGCAGAAAACTTATTGAAACTTGATAATTTAATAAAGACAAAGATAACTGAAAATAAAGTAAATATAAAAAAACCTAGTTTTTTAGCTATTGTCACTGGCGGACAATTTGCATATACAAGACCAGATGGTATTAAAATATTACCTATTGCTTGTTTAAAATAAATAAAAGGTTTAAATATCTTAATTTCAATAAAAATAATAATATAATTATTTTAAAATGGATTGTTTTAATGATAGCTCAAACACTTAAAAAAGAATTAAACATAGCTGATTGGCAAGTAAATAAAGTTATAAATTTAATAGATGAAGGTAACACTATTCCTTTTATTGCAAGGTATAGAAAAGATGTTACAGGTTCTCTAAACGATGAAATTCTTAGAAAATTTGATGATAGATTAAAAACTTTAAGAAATCTTGAAGAGAAAAAAGAAAAAGTTTTAAAAGCTATTGAAGAACAAGGAAAGCTAACAGATGATTTAAAAAATAAAATTTTAAATTCTAAAACACTTGTTGAACTTGAAGATTTATATAGGCCTTATAAAAGTAAAAAAAGTACAAGGGCAACAATAGCTAAAGAAAAAGGTTTGGAGCCATTAGCAAAAATCATTTTAGAGCAAAATATTAACAATCCATTAAATGAAATAGCTCAAAAATACATTAATGATGATGTTGAAACAGTTGATGAAGCTATAAATGGTGCAAAAGATATAATAGCTGAGATTATATCAGATAATTCTGATTTTAGAGCAAAAATAAGAAAAAATACTTATTTTAATGGAAATATTAAAACTAAAGCTAAAGATGCTGAATCTAAATCAGAATTTGAGCTATATTATAATTATGAAGAAAAGTTATCTAAGATTCCTCCTCATAGAATTTTAGCTATTAATAGAGGAGAATCTGAAAAGGTTTTAAGTGGAAAAATAGATCAAGAAAAAGAAGACATTATAATCTATTTAAAAAGACATGTTTTAAAAAATAAATCTAATAATCCTAAAAAAATAGAGTATAATCCTTATACAACACAAACAATTGAAGAAGCTATTGAAGATTCTTATAAACGTCTCATATTTCCTGCAATTGAGAGGGAACTTAGAAATTGTTTAACTGATAAGGCCGAGGAAAAATCAATTGAAGTATTTAAAAAAAATCTTGAACAATTACTTATGGAAAGGCCTATAACTGGCAAAACTATACTTGGATGGGATCCTGCATTTAGAACTGGTTGTAAATTAGCTGTTATTGATTCAAATGGAAAAGTATTAGATACTTCTTTAATATTTCCTACTGAACCTCAAAATAAAGTTGTTGAATCCAAAAAAATTGTTAATGATTTAATTAAAAAGTATGATATTGATATAATAGCTATTGGAAATGGTACTGCATCAAGAGAATCTGAAAAGGTTGTTGCAGAAATTATAAAAGGTACTAATGTAGAATATATAATTGTTAATGAAGCTGGAGCTTCTGTTTATTCTGCAAGTAAATTAGCCAGTGCAGAATTTCCAGAATTTAATGAAGGTGAACGAAGTGCTATTTCAATTGCAAGACGATTACAAGATCCTCTTGCAGAACTTGTTAAAATTGATCCGAAATCTATTGGTGTTGGCCAATATCAACATGATATGAATCAAAAAAGATTAAATGAATCTTTAACAAGCATTATTGAAAAGGTTGTAAATGAAGTAGGTGTTGATTTAAATACTGCATCAAGTTCTCTTTTAAATTACATATCTGGAATTTCAAAAACAGTTTCCAAAAACATAGTTGAATATAGAGAAGAAAATGGAGCTTTTAATAATAGAAAAGAGCTATTAGAAGTTAAAAAGTTAGGAAACAAAACTTTTGAGCAATGTGCAGGATTTATTAAGGTTCCTCACAGTGATAATCCATTAGATAATACTACAATACATCCTGAATCATATAAAGCTTGTTCTAAATTTTTAAGACAGCTAAATTATGATTTAGATGATATTAAAGAAAAGAACTTGAACTTAGATAATATAAATTATAAAAAATTATCTGAGAATTTAGATATAGGCCTTATTACTTTAGAAGATATTGTAAAAGAACTTAAAAAACCAGGAAGAGATCCAAGAGAAGATCTTCAAAAACCAGTTTTAAGAAAAAATATTTTAGAAATTGAAAATCTTGAAGAAGATATGGTCTTAGAAGGAACAGTTCGAAATATTGTTGATTTTGGAGCATTTGTAGATATTGGAGTTCATCAAGATGGTCTTGTTCATATATCACAACTTATTGAGAATAAATATGTTAAACATCCATTAGATATTGTAAGTGTTGGAGATATTGTTACAGTTAAAGTAGTAGAAGTTGATGTAGCTCGCAGACGAATCTCACTTACTATGATTCTTTAATAAGGTGTGTTAAATGGAATTTTGTGAAAATTGTGGTAAAGTATTAATTCCTAAAAATAACAAAGTTAAATGTTCTTGTGGATATGAAAAAAAGTTATCTAGCGAAGATATTGAAACACAATATACATTTAAAGGCGAAGCTATACCTGAAAATGAAGTTATTGTTAAAACAGATAATAATGTAACATTACCTACTAAAAAAATTACTTGTTATAAATGTGGTGGGAAAAAAGGTTATTGGTGGACAGTTCAAACTAGATCTGCAGATGAGGCTCCAACATATTTTATAAGATGTGCTAAATGTGGAAACACATGGAGACAGTCAAATTAAACAGTAGCAAGTTCTTCATTCATAACAGGTGCATTAATATCATTTAAAGTCAAATAGTTTACTGTACTTGTTTTTTTATTATTATGCTTTTGATATATAATTTTTAAGTCTAAGGAAATATTAGTAGATGTAATTTCAATATTCATATTAATTTGTCTGCGATTAGACAAATATTGTTTTTCTTGAATACCAAAAACTTTAGAAGCATCTAACACTTCAAGAGCAACAGGAACTCCATTATCATCAAAATCAAGAATAATTCCTTCGCTTAATTCAACAGATTCTTTGTAATTATAATTATTCACTACTTTAATACCTAAAATATCAAAGTGATAATCATACATTGATTTTACTTTAATTTTTTGGTTCATATTCTCTAATTCTCCTACTTTTTTTAAAGGTATAAAATGTGATAACAAAAATTTCTTCATTATCATTTATTTCTATTAATAATATATAAATCTATATTACTATTGTTTTTTTCGGGAAAAAATAGTTTGAATCTATTTTCTCCAGTTTTACTAATGCTTAAAGGAGTTTTATTTAAAATACATTCTTCTATATAATTTAAATCATAATTTATATATTTAGAACGATCAAACCAATTATCTAAAACATGAATAATAATCTCTACATTATCACATTTTTTTAATATTTTCCAACATTGATCTAAGTCATAATCAAAAATAATAACACCTTTAGCAGTTTAATATTAATAATTTTTATAAATATTAATTATATTATTTTATGTTATTTTAAATATATATAGTTAATTAAACCTATAGTTAGTTTAAAACAATTTTATTAATGTAATACAATATTTATATTATTTAAATATAATTTTAAGTAAAATAAACAATAATTATTTATTTTAAATAAAAAATATGTTAATAGTAAAATTTATATATAACGAACAACATAATAATAGTGTATATATAATCAATACAAACATAAGACTTTCTTTTATTGATGATGTAAATCACAGTTTTTTTTAATTTTTTTAATTTTATGTTTAAGATTATACAAAAATATATTGATTCTGCTTTAATTTGCATATTAAAGTAAAAAGGAGAATTTAAAAATGAATTTTAATTATTATGATAACTTATATATTAATGAAGATGCAAAAAAACTAGCTAAAGTTAATAATAGTGGAGGAGAATTTATAGATAATGTTTATATGTGGCATGTATCAAAAATAGATGATCCTCCATATACTAGCTTAGCAATCTTTTTTAATTTCTGTACTCTTGATTGTCCAACTTGTTGTAATCGTTTATTATTATCTGGAAGTGGAGGTTCAACTCCATTTTATTTAGGAGACATAGATAAATATAAAGATAAAGTTGATAGTGTAACTGTTGTAGGAGGAGAACCATTTGCTCAAGATTTAACCAATATTGGTAATATTTTACAGCGTGCAAAAGATCTTGGCCTTCGAACTAATGCTCTTACAAATGGCCTACATCTATGGGAAGATGATGTTCGTAAATTATGGCCATACATTGATCATATTAATCTACATGTAACAGAAGAATTTATGGCACTAGGATTATATGAAAAAGTTGATGAATTGCCATTTGATGTAGATTATAATGTAATTTGGCATCCTAATAATATGCCATTTGTTCTAGATTGTATGGGCTTATTAGAAGATGAAAAATTCCATATTAAAAAAGATTTTATGTATGGTGGGCAAAAATTTATTCCTACTAAAATTTAATCTTTTTATTTTTCATAAAATTTCAAGTTTTAAAAGATTTTCCATTAATAGAATTAATTTTTAACTTTAATACTGTAGTATTTTTAAGAATACTTTCATCAAAATCTAAAAAAGTATAATTAACATCTGAATATTTATTCATAATATGTTTTAAACCAGTAATTTTATCATTATGATTTAATATTTCAATTATACCATTACCTGCAACACTTTCAAATTCTGTAGTTGATTTACATGGATTTTCTTTAATAATTAATTTTGTAGAGCAATACATTTCAAAAGCAACTTTATTATTATCATTAATTAATTCTATTTTTTTACCAATATTTGATCCATGAAAATATAAAAAGAGCTCTTTGTTTTTAAAGTCATATTTAAAGCCAAAATTTAAAGGAATTATATAAGGATATTCTTTATCAAAAAAAGCAAGATTACATACATCACATTTTTTAATTATATTAATAATTTCATTAATATCTTTGATTTGTTTATCTTTTCGCCTCATATTATCATATTAAAAATTCAGTGAAATTCTATTATTTAATTTATAAATCTATATCAACTAGTTTATATATTCTATTTAAATCTTAAAATATGATTAAAATGAATCGAACTTCTTTTAAAATAATAAAATATTTAATAAATATGTTTTTAATTATAGCTAATATTAATAATATTAGTAGAATAAAATATTCTAAATTAAGAAATAGTTTGAATTTAAAAAAAAGTTGATTAATAACTTTTATAATTAATTTTCTCATATCTAAATAATCTTAAAACGTTTTGTAAAACTAAAATTATATTAAAATAATTTAAAATTTTTCTTTATTTAATTTCTAATGAATTTGGGTATAAATTGGTAAAAACTTTGGAGAAAACTGGAAAAATCTTTTTATAAACTAATGTTTAATATTTTAACTGTTAAGTGAAAATTAATTATTTAAAATAGTTTCATTTAATAATTTATTGAAATAAAATAAAAAGATGTGATAAATTGGAGTATGCTATTGAATGTGAAAATCTTACAAAAACATACAGGAATTTAAAGGCAGTAGATAACTTGAATCTAAAAATACCAAAAGGTAAGGTTTATGGTTTTTTAGGTAGAAATGGTTCAGGAAAAACTACAACAATTAGAATGATTATGAATATAATAAAAGCTGATTCAGGAACTGTGAAAATTAATGGTAAAGAAATAAGTAGAAATAATACAGAATATTTATCTGAAATGGGAGCTATAATTGAAAATCCAGGTTTTTATAGTAATCTTTCAGCATATGAAAATCTAGAAATAACTTGTGAACTATTTAATTCAAATAAAAAAGAAATTGAAAAATCATTGAAAGTTGTAGGATTAGATAATATTGATAATAGAAGTACTGGTAAATTTTCTTTGGGTATGAAGCAACGTTTAGGAATAGCTAATGCTTTAATACATTCTCCCAATATTTTAATTCTTGATGAACCTACAAATGGATTAGACCCTTTAGGAATTATTGAAATGAGAAAATTAATTAGAAAATTATCAGAAAACTATAAAATTACAATAATGGTTTCAAGCCATTTACTCAGTGAAATACAGCTAATTGCAGATTACGTAGGAATAATAGATAAAGGAAAGTTAATTAAAGAAGGAAATATAAGGTCCATAAATGCTAATGAACAAAATTTTTTGATTTTAGAAATTAATGATAATAAAAAAGCTCAAAATATATTAAATGAACTAAAATTTAAATATACTATAGAAAATGGTATTTTTAAGGTTTTTTGTGACTTAGAAGATAATCCCATTATTAATGAACATTTAGTGAATAATGGTTTAAAAGTTTATAGCTTAAATTCTCATTTAAAAACATTAGAAGAGCGATTTTTAGGATATACAAACTAAGGTGTTAATATGTTTAATTTATTAAAAACTGAAACTATGAAATTTAAAAATACATATATTACAACACTTGGTCTTTTAGGTATGATTTCACCAGTTATTATAATAGCTATTGGAACTTTTATAGTTAGAGGAGATTTAATTGCTCAAGATATTTATAATTGGCATTCATATTTTGGTCGTATAATTTCATTTTTCATGATGCTTATTGGACCATTAATCAGTTCATTTTTAGCTATAAACTCCATTTATTATGAATATAAATCTCATACTTTCGAAAATATTTTAAATTCACCAAATTCGAGATTTAAAATTATTATATCAAAAATACTATATGTATCTGCATTAATTTTAGTATTATATTTTTGTGTTGCAATAACCAATGTAATATGTGCTTATTTACTTGGATTTCCCATTATTACGAGTGAATTAACTGAATATACTGCTTATATAATGTTAGCTGGCATTACAAACATTGTAATTATTCCATTTGTAATGTTATTAACATTAATATTTAAAGATTTTGTTGGTCCAATGATAATAGCTGTTGCAGGAATAATTCCAAATTTAGCTGCATTTCATTGGGATAAAGTTTATTTATCTCCATTTGCTGTTCCAGAGGTGATTGTCTTACAAATTGCAGGAGTTTTACCAGAGATAAATTTAGCATATCCTATAATATCAATATTATCATATTTTACAATATTTTTAATTGGATTAATATTATATTTTAAATCATCAACTCAATATTAAAATATTATAAATATGATAAGTAATATTTGAGGATAAAAATGAAAAGAACTTTATGGTATCTAATTGCAGGAACACGAGGAGGAGTAAATAGAGCTAAAATAATTAATTTACTTCATGAAAGACCTTATAATCCTAACCAAATTTCTAAAAAATTAAAATTAGATTATAAAACAATTAGTCATCATTTAAAAGTTCTTGAAAATAATGAAATCATCACATCAGGCAATGAAAAATATGGAGCTCTATATTTTTTAACTGATAAAATGGAAAAAAATTTTGATGAATTTCTAAGAATTTGGGATAAAATAATAAAATAGGTGATAATTTGGTGGCTACAGAACTAATGGAAGTATGGTCATTTAATATTGCATCAGTTATAGGGCTTATAAATATAGGATTATTAATAGCTCTTAGTTATGTATATTATGATAATTATAAAAAAATAAAATCAGAGTTTAATTTAGGACTTTTAATATTTTCAAGTTTTTTGCTTTTACAAAGTATTTTCTTAACATTAAGCTCAGTATTTCATGGAGGATTTGGTTCAGGAACTGGAGTTTTATTAATCATTAACAATATCATACTAGCTATTTCTTTAAGTATTTTACTAAAAATAAGTTGGTAAAACTTATTTTTTATCTTTTTTAAGTAAAATATCTACTAATTTTTATTTAATATATTTTTCATTTAAAAAATTAATAATATCTTTCATCCATTCACAATTTAAACCAATAATAAAACCATATTAACATTTCCAGTTAATTTTAGCTGGATTAAATTCATCTTCAACAGCAACAAATTTAAGTGATTCTTCCATTTTAAAACATTCTTCTTCTGCAACATTTAAAAGTGATTCCCAATCAGAGTCAACTCCAATTTTATCATATGCAATTGCAAGAGCACCATATAATGCAAGTCCTATAGAATGAGTAGGTGCATGGATAGTAGATGCTACTTGTCCACATGTTCGTGCAGCTGCTTGAGCTGCAGGATTTCCTTCTGCCTCACGAGCTGCAGCATGACATTCATTTAAAATTATATTTTTAACATAAGGAAGTTTGACCTTACCATCAAGCCATTCATTAGCAGCATTAAGAGCATTCATTGGTCTTTCATCATTTGGATATGTTTTCTCATAAATTGGAAATATGTTTTCTTGTGCATAATCAATACACCAATGAGCAATTGTTGTTTTACTCTGTGTTTCAATTAATTTCATTAAAGATTGTAAATATGGTGCATTTATGTCAGCTAACATTTTTCTGTATTTTTTCATCAGATTTTCCTCATTATTTTATATATCATAATAATTTAAATATTTATCATTTGATAATTTTATTTTCTTTAAAGTTAATCATTAACAATTTTTATAATATAAAAAAATAAATTTAATTAATAGGTGTTTGTTTGGATCCTGTAAAAAGACGTCATTTAATAGTTGGAATTTTTCCAAATGTATTATATACAATATATTTGTATTTATTAATAGGTGCAATAGCTAATTTATTTAATGGAATAAGTTTTACTTGTCAAATTTCAATTGCATTATTTATTGGAATTTTTACTGTAGTTCCAATTCCTCTTGAAATTAGAAAGTCACATATAATTACTCGTTTAATGATGAAAATAGCTGAGTTGATGAAATGGACATTTTTAATGGGTGGAATTTTAACAATAGCTATTTATATATTAGAAATGTTTATTAGTATTCCTTCTGAGATTATATTTTCAATATATATCGTCATACTTTCCATTATAACAATTTATGCTTATATTAAAGCACATAAAATTAAAATAAAAACATTTAATTTAAAAATAGCTAATTTAAATAGTGATGTAAACTTAATTCATATTTCAGATTTACATATTGGTTCAATGCAAAATAAAGGTTTACTTGAAAATATTGTATTAAAAATAAACTCTATTGATGCTGATGCAGTTATTATATCTGGAGATTTAGCAGATGGAACTTGTCCAATAGACGATAGTTCTTTTTTGCCATTTAAAAAATCTAAAGTGCCAGTTATATTTACACCAGGAAATCATGACTATTATCCTGGAATTGAAAATGTATTAAATGCAGCTAAAGCATCTAATATTAGAGTTTTATCAAATGACATCCTTAATCTTAAAGGATTACAAATTATTGGCATTCCATTTAGTTTTAAAGAAAGTACAACCTATGGAAGTAATAAAAATGATTTAAATAATATTGACTATAATCCCAATAAACCAACAGTTTTAATTAATCATATTCCTTTAAACTGGGATAATTTTTCCACATTAGGTGTTGATCTTCTACTATCAGGCCATACTCATGGAGGGCAATTTTATCCAATGAATTGGCTTTTAAAATTAGTTTTTCCCTTTTCAAATGGAATTTATGAAAATAATGGAAAATATCTTTGTGTGACAACTGGAATTGGAACATATGGTCCTCCAATGAGATGGGGAACTGATAGTGAAATGGTTTTACTTAAATTAGCTAATAAATAGTTGTTTTATTTTCTTTTAAATAAACATTATGATTTTTTAGAGATTTTTAATTAATTTAAAATCTAAATTTTTCTTATTTTTCCAGAATTATCATTTATTTAGTTTTTTAAAACAAGGGATGCATAATTTTTTACCATCATAGTTTTTAATTCTATGTTCTGCAGTTAATTCATCGCATTCATCACAAACCAAAGATTCATAGACATTAGCTTTATTTGGTAAATCTATATCGATTTTTTCAATAGAAAATACTTCATCATCAGGAGCATTAATTATAGAATTGCAAAATTCTTCAGTTACCTTTTTAAGAGATTTCTTTTCATCTTCAGTTATTGTTTGATTTTTTTCTTTTGTTTTTAATTCAATGAAATCTGGATTAAGTTTCATAGGATCAAATGTTTTTTTCATAGCAAGTCTAACTGCTTGATTTGTATCTCTATTTATAACAGTGTATACTCCTTTTCCATAATCATTAAATATTAAATTTCCTTTTCCAAAAGTACAACTTAAAACAACTTGAAAAGCATCTACTACACAACTATCATTTTCAACAATAGTTACTATTTCTTCATCATCTGATGCACCAATATTCAAGATTTCAGAAGCTATTTTAGCTGCCTTATATCCAATAGCTAATCCTGGACAAGAATGTCCATGAAAATCAGCTGTTTGTTTAAAACTTTTTATCATAATATCATCTATTTATAATATTATTTTTTAATAAATATATTTATCTTCATTTTATCTATTTAAAAAAAAATCCATTATATTCTTTTAAATTCTTCATTAGAAAAAATAATTAAGTTTCAACTAACATTAAACATCATATCTATTATATGAAAGCCATATTACATCATTTTTATTTCTATTAGTTGTTATAATAATAAAAACTTTCTCCTATTATTGACCTATCTAAAATGCATAAAGAAAAGTTTTTATATGAATTCTAAAATACATTTTATTAGAAATTATTAATTATTAAACTATAATATGGATGTGTTAAAATGGGATTATTTGGATCTGATTCTCCTGAAGATGAAAAAATTAAAGAACTAGTTGGTGGATTTACTTACTCTAAAACTTTAGAAAAAAAGCTAACTCAATCAAACTTGGTACCTGTTAGTGATTTCTTTGTAGAAATTCAAAATGACTTTAAAAATGGTGTTAAGGAAAATAATATTTCTATTGGTGAAATGGAAGATTATTTAGATAAAATCATTTTGGATAAAACTAATAATCTATCTGATAAAGAAAGAGAAAAAGTTGAAGAAAACGCAACTCCAGAAGGAGCAAAATATATCTTTGAATGTAATATTCATGAAGGTAGAACAAATATTACTGGAGACAGAGAAAAAGATTTAGTCTCAGGAGTTGTTACATTATATGATGAATACTTAGAAATTGAAAAGAAATCTTTTTGGTTAGGTCGTGACAGAGGAGGTAGAAAAGTTTTATATACTGATATTACAAGTATTGATCATGATAAAGCAGGTTTTTTATCTTGGAATCATGGTGTTGAGATAACAATTTCAGGATCTGAAGTTCTTGTTTTAGAAAGTGTTGATGGAGATAAAACAGAAGATTTTTATCAAATATTAGCTGATACAGTTCATGAAAATAAATTAGCTAAAAATAAACCTCAAGAAGTTAAAACAGAAGCTAGTGCAGCTGATGAATTATCCAAATTATTCGATTTATATCAATCTGGTGCTTTAAGTGAAGAAGAATTTAATTTAATGAAAAAAAAGCTATTAGAATAAGTTTTATCTTTTAAGTAATCATCATATATGAATTGATATTTGTTTATTTTTCTATCATTCATATCCATTACTTCAATAAATCCATCATTTGTAATGTATGGTTTTTGTTCGTGTTTGAATTCATCTATTAGTTCTGATGGTATTTTATTGAATAGTTTAAATATTTCTGTAAAGACTAGGTTGTAGTGGCTTATTGTTTTTTTATTTATATTTCTTCTTTTTATGAAGTGGTTTAGTTTTATATCATAGTTTGATATTTTGACCATTTTTTATCATTCTTCCTAACAATCGTTTTTTGTTAGAAGATTATTTAGTATCTAAAATCAAAATTATTGACATATATTAAAATGTATTATCATTGTGAAAATCTGGATGAATAATACGATAACAACTTATATTATATTTTTTTTCTAATTGCATTAAAAATTCATATACTTCTTCACGAAATAACGAGTTTTCAATATAGTATCTTAAAAATTTAAAATATTTTTTATTAAAAAAAGGGAAATCATTATTATTAATATTCAAATTAATTTTTTCATCATTATTTTTTTCAATATTGTCAAAAATAGATGAAGTTGTTTTTTTAAATTTTGAAAGTATATTTTTATGCCTTTCTTGAATATTTAACAATTCTTCTCCATTTAAACTACCTTTAAATTTTAAAACCCATGTTTCACATAAGCTTGTAATTATCGCATAATCTAAAAATTCATACCTTAACAAATTAGACAAGTCTCCCTGAGAAGGAAATGCAAAATTTGTTGGATGATTATGAATTGATGCAATTTTCTTTTCAGAAACTGGTTTATATATATCATGAGTATTTATATGTGAAAAAGTTCCATAAACATATGGCCAATCAGAATCTTGAGGATAAAATTTTTTTGTTGCTTTACCTGTTTCATAATCAAAATAAAGCAAACATTCAGAACAAAAATTTTCTCTAAATTGTTTAATTATATTTAAACCAATATTTGAAAAATCTTTTTTAATTTCATCATTAATATTCTCAAATGTGTCATTTTCATCCATGATACCAAATCACAAATTTACTTTCAATCCTATTGGACAGTGGTCTGAACCCATTACATCAGATTCAATATAAGAATCCACCACATTACCTTTAAAATCATCATTTACAAAGAAATAATCTAGTCTCCAACCAACATTACGCATTCGAGCTCTTGTACGATAACTCCACCAAGTATATTGGTCAGACTTATCATTAAACATTCTGAATGTATCTACAAAGCCTGAATCTAAAAATTTACTTACCCATTCTCTTTCAATTGGCATAAATCCTGAAACTTTTTCATTTTCTTTCGGGCGGGCTATATCAATTGGTTTGTGTGCAGTGTTTAAATCACCACATATAATTAAATTGTTTCCAGCCTCTTTTAAATTATCAACATAGTCGAGAAATGCATCGTAGTAATCCATCTTGTATTGTAAACGGTCAGGACCCATGCCACCATTTGGCCAATATACATTTATTAAAATAAAATCATCAAAGTCAAGTCTTAAAAAACGACCTTCTGTATCAAATTTTTCAATTCCCATTCCATTTATAACTTCATTTGGTTCAATTTTAGAAAATGCTGCAACACCACTATACCCTTTTTTACTAGCTGAGTTAAAATAAGAAAGATATTTCTCATTTTTATACAAATTTTTAGGAATTTGATCTAATTGGGCTTTTGTCTCTTGAAATAAAATCAAATCTGAATCTACAGATTCAAACCAATTTTTAAATTCTTCTTTTTTTGAAATAGCCCGAATACCATTTATATTCCATGAACTTAATTTAATTTCACTCATTTTAACACCAGTTATTTATTTGCATCATATGCTTGTTTAATAAGAGTCATTAAATAGTCTAAATCTGATTCAGAATTAATTACAATATTATAAGCATTTTTCCCATATGCATCATATTCAATATATTTAGTTAATTTTAATGGATCTATAATCTCTTTTCCATTTCTTAAACTTAGATATAAGTTAAAATTTTTATTATAAATATATAAATAAAGAAAAATAGAATTTAAAGAAAAAGAAACATACATTTTTGTAGACTTAAACGAAATATCTTCATCAAAAGATAATATCCTATTTTTAAGTTCATAATAAAAATTTACTACATCTTCACTTTTTCCTTCAAGGTGATCTTCTTCTTTATACACCTTTACTTCTTTATTAACTTCTTTAATTTCTTCATTATTTTGAATCGTTTTTATACTTTCATTAGTAACAGATGGTTTAAGTCTATTATATAAAACTGTATTATTAGAATATTTAGTAATTTCAACTAATTCCATAGGTAAATCTTTAAATTCCATAGCTTGTCTTTGATATGTTGTAAATGAAGGAGATATAAAAATAACTCTTGATTGAGACCAATCAATATCATTTTTCCCCAGTGATTCATCCATTTTTTCATTATATTCTAATATAAAATCTGCTTTATTATTTAAAAGAAGAGCTAAATAAGAATATCCTTGATCAATAACAGAAAAAGTTTTAAGATTTTTATATTCAATTATCACAAAACCATTAGATTCTTTATCAAATGCTAATGTATCAATTCTAAGATTATTTAATTGAAATTCTGATGTAACAAATTCTAAATTAAATATTTTATTTAAATTATTTTCAGTAATTTTTTGCATTTCTCTTTCTAATTTAAATTTTGATTTTTCAATTACTTCTAAATTTTCATTATTTATTGTAAATAAAGACATACCATAACTCCCAATCAATTAATTTAATTTCACTCATTTAATCACTCCTTAAAATGATACATATCTACCATTTAATGAATATTTATACCAATTATTAACTTGACCTAATGTATTTTTTGATGAGGTAGTATCTGCAACAACCCATGTATCATCAACTAAAATTTCAACCCATACATGATCTATGCGACTTCCACTATTAAATGTACATACTCCATGAACATATCTTGCAGGAAGACCTGATGCTCTTGATAATGCAATTAATAAATGACTACAATCTACACAGTTACCTACTTTACTATTTAAAGTTCCAACTGCACCATATCTTGTACCATAATAAAAGTCATAATCAGTTACTTCATTTACATATGTAAAAATAGCTAAAGCTTTTGCAATATTACTAGTTAGTCCTGCTGTTAGCTCTTGTGCTTTAACTTGTATTTGTGCATTATTTACTTGACAATTACTTGTAGCTGCAAGATATTGTGCTAAATTACTTACTGAATTTTTATAATTTAAATTATTAAGTGTAATTGAAAAGCTTACAGATCGTATAGCTACTTCTTGAGGTAAAGCTCCATTTTTACCATAAGAATCTAAAATTCTTGCATATAAATAAACTAATCCATAAAAACCTACCTCTCCTCTAGATGATCCTATAGAATCTGGAGCTTTATTATTTAATATAATATGATTTATTATATTATTTGCTAAATTCAAATATTCACCAGATTTAATCATCCATAAATTGCTAGCTATAACTTGATTTGTTGGGTTAATTA
Source organism: Methanobrevibacter sp. DSM 116169 (assembly GCF_046197865.1). Lineage (GTDB taxonomy): Archaea > Methanobacteriota > Methanobacteria > Methanobacteriales > Methanobacteriaceae > JAHKLT01. The sequence continues at coordinate 1,340,002 of NZ_CP166990.1, forward strand.
CATCTTCTGCAATTATTTTATTGAAATTACCTTCATTAATGTTTTTTGAAGCCATAGTTATTAAGTATAAAAATTGAGCCATTGAATAATCTCTATTATTCATACTAATAGTTGAAGGTAGTGAAAAATGGTTTTCTACATAGTTTTTTAAGTAAGATGATGCTGAAATTATTGTATCTATTTCTATTAAATCTAATACTCTAAGAGGAGATTCAATGTAATTTTCACCATATTTTGAATTACCTGAGAAGAGTAAAGTCAATACATAGTATCCTGGATCTAAATTAATTGTAATTGATGCAATTCCATTACTATTTGTTGATCTATTATAGCTAACTCCATTAATATTGATTTTAATAATTTCATTACTTAGTGGATTTCCATAAGGATCAGATAATAATATATTTAATGGATTTCCAGGAATAATAGAACTATTTAAAATATTTAAAGTTGTTCCATCAACTAAAATATAGTTATATCCTTCACCTGAATAAATTGAATCATCTAATGTGTAAGATATTTTATAATAACCTACACCTAAGTTAATATTTAATGATGCAATACCATCTGAATTGGTAGTTCTTGTATAATCTATACCATGAATTATAAATATTATATTTTTATTTGATAATGAACTACCATCTTTTGTAACTAGTACTTTAAAGCTTGATCCATCTCCAAGTAACATTTCAAGATTATTTGCTTCAATAGAGATTGGTAATTTTAAAACATTGATAATATTGCTTCCACTATTATAATTTAAACTAGTGGAATTTAAATAATAATAATTTATACTATGCTGACCAGGATTTAAGTTAATATTTAAACTAGCTATTCCTTGATTGTTTGTAAATCTTGTATATTCCACATTGTTTATTATAATAACAATAGCTTCATTTATTAATGGATTTCCTTTTAAATCTGTAAGTTTAACATTGAATGTAGATCCATCTTGATAAGTCATTTCTAAATCTGTTCCAGTTAATGAATTATTAAGATTTAAAACATTGATAAATTTAGTTCCACTTATTTTTGAATATCCTGTATTTCCATTAAATCCAAAGCTTATTTGATATTGACCAATAGCTAAATTTAATTTTATAATAGCTATGCCATTTTCATTTGTTATTGTATTGAAAGTTTCACCATTTATATTAAAATAAATTGGTAAATTACTTAATACATTACCTTCCATATCTTTATAAATTACATTATATTCTTGATTAGCTTTATAAACTATATTTAAATCTTCTGCACCTATTTGTGTTTTCATCTCTAAGACAGTTATTTTATTAGATAGTTGAAGATTGTCATTAGGGTTTTGAATTGTTAAAATATATTCTCCAGGATTTAAGTTAATATTTAATCTAGCAATTCCATTAGAGTCAGTTAAACGAGTATAAAAAACCCCATTAATATTCATAGAAACCTCAGTGTTTATTATAGCTAGACCATTAGTATTTAAAATCCGAGCATAATATTGAGTGCTATTTTTATAAGATTTTATTATATCTTCTGATTCAATTGTTGGTAAAACTAAAATTGTATTAGAAAAAGATAAATCGCTTTTAGGATGATAAACAGTTAAAACATAAGTATTTGGATCTAAATTTATGTTTAAGCGAACAATACCATTAGAATCAGTAGAACGAACATAAAAAACCCCATTAATATTCATAGAAACATCAGTATTTACTATACCTATACCATTATCATCTAAAATCTTAGCATAAAACTGACTACCATTTTTATAAAGTTTAATAAGGTCATTACCCTCAATTGTTGAAATTACTGAAATCAAGTTTGAAAATGATAAATCACTTTTTGGATGATAAACAGTTAAAATATAAGTATCTGGATGTAAATTTATGTTTAAGCGAACAATACCATTAGAATCAGTAGAACGAACATAAAAAACCCCATTGATATTCATAGAAACATCAGTATTTACTATAGGCATACCATTATTATCTAAAATCTTAGCATAATACTGACTACCATTTTTATAAAGTTTAATTAAATCATTACCCTCAATTGTAGATAAAACTTTTATATTATTTGTAACATTAGAAGATAAATAATTATCATTACCTGCATATGAACTAGTAATCACATAATGGCCTGGAGATAAATTAACAGATAGAGTAGCTATTCCTTCATTATTTGTAATTTTTTCATAATTATTTCCATTAATAGTAAAAGTAACATTGATATTTTTTAATGGATCACCATTTGAATCTTGAACTTTAATATTAAACTGATTATCACTTTTATAGTATTTTGTTAAATCACTAGAATCGATTGTAGTATTAATTTCACTTGTCTTAATAGAAATTTCTTCATTAGCTATTTCACTAATATCATTATGAACTAAGTTGTTTTCATTAATAATTGTTTCATTATTTCCATCTAAAGAAAAACCAACACTAATTGATGATAAAATAACTATAAAAATAGCTATTAAAAAGATTTTTTTAATTTTTAAAATAATAACACCTCATCAAAGATTGATTAATGTTAATTATATAGTTAAAAATTTCATATAAGTTTAATGGAAAAGTAAAAAAAAATTGTTAAAATAAAATAAGAAGGAAAAAAAATCCTTCTATAGATTTACAGTGATAATATTACTAGTATTATATCCTTTCCACATAGCTGTTGCAATATAACTACCTGGATCTAAATTAATATTTAAACGAGCAACACCATCTTCATCACTAGTACGATAGTAAAATACTCCATTAATATTAATTACTATAGTTTGATTAGGAATAAAATTACCCACATCATCAAGGACTAATACTTCATATTGAAGCCTGTTATTTACTGTCATATTAAGATTTTCACCAATTAAAATAGGCAATACTTTAATTATATTTGAAACATTTAATCCATTTTCATCAGTTGCTGTTATAATATAATCACCAGAATTTAAATTAATATTTAAAGTAGCTATTCCCTCGTCATTGCTGATTCTTGTATAGAATACACCATTAATATTAAATTTAACTGTACTATTTTTTAAAGGGTTTCCTTGTTTATCTAAAACTTTAACATCATATTGAGATTCATTTCTAAAATATTTAGTCAAATCACTAGCTAAAATTGTAGGTAAAACTTCTAAACTTGTATTAATTGACATATTATTGTAATTATCATCACCTAAAAATGAAGAATTAACTGTATAATTATTAGGTAAAAGATTAATATTTAAACTTGCAATTCCAGAACTGTTAGTAATTCTTTTATAAGTTACAGTATTTACAGTAATATATATAGTATAATTAACAAGTGGATTATTTTCACTATCAGTTAATTTAATTAAATATTGTGTGCCGTTTTTATAATGCATAATAATATCTTTAGCTATTAAAATAACATTTCTATTAATTACTTTTATTTTACCAGGATAAATATCAATTCCAAAGGAATTAATACCAGTATAATTACCATTAATTGTAAAAATGCCTGTTTGATTAATTGAATAAGTAATATTAGCATGTCCTTCAATAACACTTACATTAGTAATATATTGACCATCAATAAAAAATGATATATTTCTTCCAGTGATTTTATTACCCATATCATCAGTTAAACTAGTATAAATAATTATTTCTTCACCAATATCAGCTGTAATTGTAGAATTATTTAAATAAGTTAAATTAAGAACTTTAATAACCCCTTTAATAGAATAACCATCATATGCATTAAAAATTTCAGAACCTAAAAGAGCAGAAGCATTATTAATTAAATTGCCTTTTAATATTAAATTATCACTATTATAAATAGATCCTCCTCTATTTCTAGCTATTCCTCCTGTAAAGTTTGAATAATAAATAGATATTTCACCAGGGAAAAATGCATTTCCACTAATATATACATCCCCTCCATTATTTGCTTTATTATTAATAAAACGAGAATTATTTATTAATGAATAAGAATCTGGACCAATATTAATAGCTCCACCATTATTTTGAGCAGTATTATTTTTAAATGTACCATTTTCAACTGTTAAATTATAACAATATATAGCTCCACCAAGATATGCTTGATTATTTTCAAATGATGAATTTGTAATAATTGTTATTTTATTTGAATTAATAGCTCCACCATAACCAGATTCCCTATTAGCAGAATTATCTAGGAAATTACTATTATTAATCATTGCTTTAAATATGCTTGATAAATACATAGCTCCACCACTATTTGCATAATTAGCAGAAAATAAAGAATTATCTATATTAACTTCACTTCCTTCTCCAACAGATACTGCTCCTCCAAATCTAGCGGTATTTTTTTCAAATTGAGATAAATAAATATTTAATTTTGAACGTGAACTAGTAACTTCAATAGCTCCACCATAACTTGCATAATTTCCATTAAAATAAGATTTAATTACTGTTAAATTAAATCCATCATGATAAATAGCTCCACCATAAGCAAAATTACCTGTAGCATTATTATAATAAAATTCAGAGTTGTTAATAATTAAATTTCCACCTCTATTAAAAATAGCTCCACCACTACCACTAGCTGTGTTATTATAAAAATAACAGTTATTAATTAATGTTAAATTACTATTATATGATACAAAAGCTGCACCATAATCTCTTGCAGAATTATTAATAAATTTAGAATTGTTTATATTAATTAACATATTTCCTGAAAAATAAAAAACACCACTTTCAGTTCCTTTATTTTTTGCAAAAATACAATTATCAATTAATATTGTAGATTTACCATTTATATAAATAGCAGAACCCTGAGTAGCTTCATTATTATAAAAATTACAGTTAATTAAAGAAACATCATTAACTTTTCCATTAGGATTATCAAAACTATTGATTACGGAACCTTTAGAATTATTAAAAGTTATATTAATAAGTACTATGTTTGCATTATCAGATAATGTAAAGATATTTCTAATATTTTCACCATCAATAATTACATTTGTATTTTTACCAATAATAGTCAAATCTCTATTTACATTTAATCCAGTATTATTAATTTCAGAATAAATTCCTTCTTCAAGATAAATCGTATCATTATTTGTGTTAATAATTACGTTTCTAATTCCACCATTAGTTTCATTAGATATTGTAGTGTTATCTGCATTAATTGCTGATATAGACAGACTAACTAAAAAAACTAATGTAAATATTACAAAAATCTTTTTTATTAAATTCATAATATCTCCTCCTTTTATTATATTATGTAATTTATTACATATACATTTTATTATTTAAAAAAAGAAAAATAGTTAATAAAAACAGTAATATAAGCTATTAGAAGAATATAAAAAAAATATGAAGCCTATATTATTATAATTTATTTAAAATAGCTAAATCATCTTTAGAATATTTATTATTTCCTGGAAGTGATTTTTTATATTTCCAGGATTTAATTGCATCATTCAAAGATAGGTTATTGTTATTTTTAAAAAAATCTTTTATATATTGATTATATTCAAATTGTTTATCAATTTTAGGTTTTACTTTAATAATCTCATAATACGCATTAATAGCTTCTTTATAAGATTTATTTGGATTATTTTTTAACCATTTTTGGAAATTAACTTTAAACTTAAAGGTATCTCCAATTTCACTTTTAAAAAATTCTCTATTTTTTTCTGTGCACTTAAAATTTTCACCAATTTTAGAATTTAAAGTGATTTCTTGATTTGATGGTTTTTTATAAGAATTATTAAAATTAACTTTTTCTTTTCCAGTATCTAAATAAAAAATAATCCTATCTGTTAAATTTTTTTTATTTCCACTAGTTTTTAATCCTTCAGACTTTAAAAAATCAGTTAATTCATCTTTTAAATAATAAAAATTCTTAAAAGTTTCACTATCTAAGTTTTTAGATAATTCAGGTCTTTTATTATCCATAGCTAATCTAGTTTTATTCCTTTTGTTATTGGAATTTCTCTAAGCCAATTAATATCGCTTTTATAAAGCATTCTTATATCACTTATATCATATCTTATCATAGCTAATCTTTCAATTCCAAGACCAAATGCTAAAACTGGTGTATCGATTCCTAAAGGAGCTAATACTTCTGGTCTAAACATTCCAGATCCACCAAGTTCAATCCAACTTTCTTTTTCTTCTAGATAAACTTCACATTCTGTTGATAAATATGTATATGGGAAATAAGCTGGTCTAAATCTAACTTCAAAACCTAATTTTTTATAAAATTCTTTTAATGTTCCTAAAAGATTCTGATAACTTATATCATCAGCAGCTACAATTCCTTCTACTTGATGAAATTCTGGTAAATGTTTATAAGTTATTGTTTCTCTTCTAAATACTCTTCCAACTGAAAACATCTTTAAAGGTGGTTTAAATTCATTTAAAAACTTTGTAGATATTCCTGTTGTATGAGTTCTTAAAACTGATTGAGCTGCAACATCTTCGTCCCATTCATATTCCCAACCAAGAGAACCAGTATCTGCCCCATCTTCATGAACTTCTTTAGTTTTATTTACTAAATCTTTACTTGGCAAATCACATTTTAAAGGATTTTTAACATAAAATGTATCTTGCATTTCACGAGCTGCATGGTCTTGAGGTTGGAAAAGAGAATCAAAATTCCAAAATGCTGAATCTAATATTGTTCCATTAGCTTCTTCAAAACCTAAATATAAAAATACTTCTCTTATCTCTTCAATAATTTCTCTTAAAGGATGACCTTTACCTGGAAATATTTTTGGAGCTTCTGCATTAATATCATATGGTCTATATTCTAAGTTTTTCCAAGCATCTTCTTTTAATTGTTGGTGTGTAAGTTGTGTAGCTTGTTTTTGAATTTTAAAACCTTTATTTAAAATACTTTTTCCTAAATCCAATAAGTTAAATGAATGTTCTGTTTCTTTTGAAATAGCTATAATATTTTTACGATCATTAAGTTTTTTAAACCCATCTATTAATTCTTGGTCTAAATTATCTTTATTAATTGATTTTTCAATACTTAACTTTTCAAGTAATTTTTCATCATTTCCAAGTTTATCTTGATAATCTTCACCAATTTCTGTAATTTTAATGATTCCTTTATCTATTTTTGCCCATTTTTTACGAACTAACCAACCTACAGCTATTTTATTTTCATTTTTATCCAAATCAGCAACTTTAGCCATTTCTCCCATTGGAATTTCTTTTTTATCAATTAATACATTTAATACTCGTCTTTCAGGTAAACCTATTTTTGAGTATTTTTCTCCATCACTTGTTAAAGATATTGTTTCTGTTATATCTTTTTTAACTTCAATTATATCTTTAGATGCAAGAGAACCTGCTGCACTCATAACAGATTTAATATCTAAAGAATTATTTTTTGAAATATCTTCAGGAGATTCATTTTCATTATTATTAATTGCATTTAATAACTGTTTTTCATAAATATGTAGTTCATTAATTATCTTAGAAATATTATCACTCATTTAAACACCAAAAATTAAAGAGATATTAATAAATATTTATATAAAAAAAAGTATTTAAAATTAAGGTAAAAATTAGTAGTTTATAGGAAAAGTTAAAAATTATTTTAAAAAAAATAGTAGAGAATAAAATTATCCTCTACTTGTATGTCCAGTAAAACTATCTATAATAATACTATCTACTACCATTCCTTCTTCATCATAAATAGATACAAAATAATTACCATCCAATAATGGAGTTCCAGCATAACATCCTGGTTCTAATATATGATTAGATATAAATTGCATAGCTATTGCTTTTGCATCAGATTGTGAAATTTTTTGTTGTGAAGAAGTATTATTATTAATATCATATATATTATTTACAACAGTAACTGTATTAGAAATATAGCAATCTTTCCAAAATGATGTTGCAATATACGTACCTGGACTTAAATTAATATTTAATCGAGCAATACCATTATCATCAGTAGTGCGATTATATAACACTCCATTAATATTAATAGTAACATTAATTCCTATAGCAGGTTCACCTACATCATCAATAGCTTTAACTTCAAATTGTTTACGAATAGTAGCATCCATGATAATATCTTCAGCATCAAGAATAGGTAAAACAACAATAACATTACTTGAAACCTCACCATTAGAAGGATTGGAAATAGTGATAATATATGTGCCAGGATCTAAATTAATATTTAATTTAACTATTCCTTGTTCATTAGTTTCACGAATATACATAACACCATTAATATTCATAGTAACATTAGTATTAGCTAATTCCCAAAAATCACTAGTAATTAATTGAGCTTCATATTGAGTGTCATTTCTAAATAACTTAGTAATGTTTTCACCATAAATTGTATTCCAAACAACTATCTTATTACTAAATGCATCATTATTAATAGGGTTATAAACAGTGATAATATATGTTCCTGGATCTAAATTAATATTTAATTTAACAGTACCATTTTCATTAGTTTCACGAATATACATAACACCATTAATATTCATAGTAACATTAGTATTAGCTAAAACATTACCATTAAAATCAATTAAATCAGCATAATATTGATAATCCTCTTTGAAAAACTTATATAAATCATCACCATCAATTGTTGGCAAAATTTTAATTGAACTTTTAAATGAATCATATGGATAATTGCCCAAGCCATAAAATACTGTTAAAACCTCATAATCACCAGGATCGAGATTAATATTCATAGATGCACAACCAAAACTATCCGTAGTTCTAGTATAATTTCTACCATTAATAAAGAAAGTGAGATTCATACCTTCTAAAGGATTGTCTTCATCATCAAATAAATATGCTACTAATTGAGAGTCATTTCCATAATATTTAACTAAATCATCTACAAATAGGTTAGAACCATTAACATCTAAAATTCCACCAAAAATATATGAAATATTTCCTCCTTCATATACTCCTGTAAGTGGAAATAGCCCTTCATCTACAATACGATATAAATTATAATATAATCCATTTTCATATACATTTAAATAAATATCTCCAAGAATGTCGTTGTTTAAAATTACATTATTTCCCACAATAATATTATTCATATCATCTGTTAAATTAGCAGTCAAATTAATAGTATCTCCAGAATTTAAATAAATAGTGTCATTTCCAATAATAGTTAAAGTAATTCCACTTGTAATAAAACCATGATTTAATATTTTTTCATTGAAAATATCATTAATTAAAGTATTATTTTCTAAAAATAAATTTCCTTCTTCATCATTATAAATAATATGATTTTTTAATGAAGAGTTAACATAAATCCCTAAAATAGACATATTTCCTTTATTATCAATAATATAAGAATAATCCCCATAATCTTCCAAAACAATATTATTAATAAATTTTGCATTAGAAATGACCATTTCAGAATTTATTGAATTATAAATAATATCTCCATAATTAGGTGAGTTATTATCGAATATTCCTCCATTTATTTTTGCAGCGGTATCACCAGAACCTATATAATTATCCCGTTCATTTCTAATAATAGAAGCAATATTATCTTTAAAAGAAGCATTATTGATTATTAAATTACTTTCAGTATTGACAAAAAGTGCCCCCATTTCTGCAGTATTATTAACAAAAATTCCATTATTTATTGTAAGATTAGAATGTGCATAATTATAAATAATTGAGAAAAACTCATATGCTGTGTTATTTATAAACATTGCATTATTCATAATTAAACTAGAACCATCATTAAATATTACAGCACCAGAACCATTTCCTTTATTGTTTTTAAATATCCCTCCTTCAACTGTAATAAAACCTAACTCATTATTAAAAAGAGCACCATGCCAACCAGCATAATTATCACTAAATTCTCCATTTAAAATAGAAAGATTACCAAAAGCATTACTAATAGCACCACCGTTTTTTTCAGCGAAATTATTATAAAAAAATCCATTAATAATGTTAATTTCACCTTGAGAATTCATAATAGCTGCACCAAATATTGCATAATTATTTACAAAAGTAGAATTAATTATAGTAATAGTTCCTCCACTATTAAAAATTGCTCCTCCATTATTTTCAGATTGTCCATTTTTTAAAGTAATATTATCCAATACTAAATTAACCTCACCTACCCAAAAAATACTTGATTTATTATTAGCATCAATTATTCCATTTTTAATTGTAATATCATTATAAAGTACGTGAATACCATTATTAAATGTATCTTCAACATTAATTATTGTTGAACCATTTAAATCAAGGACTCCCTTATTAGGAGTTTTTCCAATAGATTCATCTAACCATGTGAAATTTTTAAATTCATTATTAATTTCATCATTATTAGTTATTTCTACATTATTTTCACCAATCATATCATTAGCTGATACCGCAGATATTGACAAAAATAATAATATTAATAATACAACAATATTTTTAATCTTCATATAAATCATATTCCTCCAAAATATTATTACACATCTCTAAAAGTATGCATATAAATTAAAATTTAAACATAATAACATTTAAAATTTTATATTTAAATCTGAATATTTAATAAAAATGATTAATTTTATAATAAAATTGTTAGGAATTAAAAAAAAAACATTATTTATTATTTAAAAAAAGAAAAAAAATGTGGAATAATATTATTCCACAACATTAATTATGTTTGAGGTTGAGTAACCTTTCCATGTAGCAGTTGCAATGTAGCTACCAACATTTAAATTAATGTTTAATTTAGCTACACCATCATCCCCACTAATACGATAATACATTACACCATTGATATTAATAGTGACATTAGCACCAATAGCTGGATTACCTACTTCATCAAAAGCAGCAACTTCGTATTGATCAAGAATACCGAAAGTTTTATTAAGGTTTTCACCAACAAGAATAGGTAAAACAGTAACTAAATTACTGAAAGACTGATTATTAACAGGATTATAAACAGTAATAACATACTCATCAGGGTCTAAATTAATGTTTAACTTAACAGTACCATTTTCATTAGTCTCACGAATATACATAACACCATTAATATTCATACTAACATTAGTATTAGCTAAAACACTACCATCAGCATTATAAAGAGTAGCATAATATTGAGTATCGTTTTTATACATTTTAGTAACATTTTCACCTTCAATAGTAGACTTAACAGTGATTAAATTACTGAAAGACTGATTAGTAACAGGATTATCAACAGTAATAACATACTCATTAGGGTCTAAATTAATGTTTAACATAACTGTACCATTTTCATTAGTTGTACGAGTATACATAACACCATTAATATTCATAGTAACATTAGTATTAGCTAAAGCTTTACCAGTACCATCAACTAAAGTAGCATAATACTGAGTACCATTACGATAGAACTTAGTGACATCTTCACCACTAATAGTAGATTTAACTTCAACATGACTTTCATATGAAGCATCAGAATAATTACCAGTAGCATTAAAAATAGTTAAAACACTATAATTACCAGCTTCAAGATTAATAGATAAAACAGCATGACCAGTAGCATTAGTAACTTTAGTATAATTTCTACCATTAATAAAGAAAGTAACATTCATACCAGATAAAGGTTCACCTTTCAAATTAGTTAAATAAGCAATTAACTGGGAACCATTACGATAATACTTAACCAAATCAGCAACAACAAGAACAGACTTCAAATCATCTTTAACAACTAAAGTACCATTATAAGTAACAGGATAGAAATCACCACCACCCACATAAGAAACAGTCACATTATAAGTACCTGGAGCTAAATTAGGTAAATTAATAACACCAGTACCATTAGTCATATTAACCAAATAATTAGTACCATTAACAACAACAGTCACATTACCAGTAGCATTAGCATCCATAGTAACAGTCACAGTACTATTCTCATCAGAAGAAATAGGAGACTCAATATTAACACCTAAATCAGGATTACCAACATCCAAAACACCATAATCAATAGTTAAATTATTACAATACTCACTATCACCAGAAACAACAAAAACACCTAAATCAGTAACATTGTATTCATAATAATAAACACCTTCAATGCTAGTTTTATTAGTTGAAAAATTATTTCCATCAATAGTAAAAGTGAAATTAGCATACTTGAAATAAAATTCACCTTTATCTGAATCATATTCGGCTGTTGCAAAAACAATTATATTACCATTATCATCAGTTAAATAAGCAGTTAAATTAATTACATCGCCAATTTTAGCATCTATTGTTTTATTATCCAATATTGTTAAAAAAGTAGGAGAAGTAATATTATTAATAGAATAATCTACATCAACAATAACAATAGGTGGGACATTAGTATTCATTATATTATTTTCTAAATATATATTGCCTATTGTAGTTAAAACAGGTATATCTTCAGATTCAAAAAGTGAATTTTTTAATAATAAATAACCATTAGCACAATCTTGCATAATTATAGCTTGTAAATTATTATATAAATTGTTAATAAATTCTGAATTATCAATGGTTAAATTACCATAAGATTCGACAATACCTGACACATTATTGTTATCAAACTTTGAATCAATAATAAATGCGTTATTAGATGTACCAATTATCATAAATGCAATATTATCATTAAAATCTGAACTGACAATAGTAAAATTACCATTAGGCGCATCAGATGCAATTACATAACTTACATTATTATTAACAAATTCAGAATCAACAACAGTTAAATTGCCTTGTGAATTGATTATTACTTCAACATCCTCATTTTTAAAAGAACTATTAAAAATTAAAAGATCACCATTATTATAAACACTATCTGAAGCGAAATTATTAGAAAATTCTACTTCATCCATATCTACATATGAATCACGAATAGTTATAATTTCAGAAGCTTCACCAAATAATCTTCCACTAACATTATTATTAGTAAAAACACTTTTAGAAATTGTTATATTTGAAAATCCAAAATGAATAATATTTTCTACAGCAGTATTATTTATAAAATTAGATTCTATAATATCTACATTAGCCAAACCTGCATTAATAACTGAAGCAACTTCTCCACTATTATTTATAAAATTACTTTTAGATATAGTTCCATTTGAGTCTAAAATACAAATAGCTGCTCCACCTCTAGCAGAATTATCTTCAAAGTCAGTTTCTTCAATAGAAAAAGTTGATCCAGCAAAATAAATTGCTCCACCTTGAGCTTCATCATTTGATGTAACTTTATTTCCTTTAAAAGTAGATTTTGTTATGGTAAAATTACTTAAAAAAGTATTAATAACTCCAGAATTTTTTCCTATATTATTAATAAAATTAGAAGAATCAATATTAAATTCGCTTTCTTTAGCAACTATAGCTCCAAACCAATTTAATCCCATATTGTCTGTAAAATTACTATTTTTAATATCAACATATGATTCAGTAACATACAATACAGAAGAAGGGAAAACACCACTTACAGAACTGTCTCCAGTATTATTTATAAATTCACAATTTTCTATTGTTAAATTAGAATCTATTGCAGCAATAGGAGCAAGTAAATCAACATTGAAACCATTTTGTAATGTTATATTAATTAAAATTAAGTTTCCATTTTCAATATTGAAAAATGCAGCAGTATTATTTCCATCAATTATACCATTTTGAATAGTGACAGTTTTATTAATATTAATTCCATTTATAAAATTAGTATCATTTTCACCGTATAAAACAGTATTTCCATTTAAATCAACAACATCTTTAGTAGCTATTGATTCGTTTAATTTTGTATAGCTGTCTATTTCATCAGCCATAATATCATAATTATTATTATCATCAATTATTAAATCATTGTTTTCATCTGCTAAATCATTAGCTGATACTGCAGAAATTGACAAAAACAATAACATTAACAATATGACAATGTTTTTAATCTTCATATAAATCATATTCCTCCAAAAATATTTTATACACCCCTAAAAGACATGCATATTATTAAATTTTACACTTATTAACATTTAAAATTTTATACTTAAATCTGAATATTTAATAAAATAATTAATTTTATAATAAACGAACTATTAGAAATAATAAAAACAATGTTTATAAAATTAAATATTTAAATTATTTAAAAAAAAGAAAAGAATGTGGAATAATATTATTCCACAACATTAACTATGTTTGAAGTTGAGTAACCTTTCCATGTAGCAGTTGCAATGTAACTACCAACATTTAAATTAATGTTTAATTTAGCTACACCATCATCACCACTAATACGATAATACATTACACCATTAATATTAATAGTGACATTAGCGCCAATAGCAGGGTTACCTACTTCATCAAAAGCAGCAACTTCGTATTGATCAGGAGTACCAAAAGTTTTATTAAGGTTTTCACCAACAAGAATAGGTAAAACTTTTATAATATTACTGAATGATTGATTGTTAACAGGATTATAAACAGTAATAACATACTCATCAGGATCCAAATTAATGTTTAACTTAACAGTACCATTCTCATTAGTCTCACGAATATACATAACACCATTAATATTCATACTAACATTAGTATTAGCTAAAACACTACCATCAGCATTATAAAGAGTAGCATAATACTGAGTATCATTTTTATACATTTTAGTAACATTTTCACCTTCAATAGAAGACAAAACAGTAACTAAATTACTGAAAGACTGATTATTAACAGGATTATAAACAGTAATAACATACTCATCAGGATCCAAATTAATGTTTAACCTAACAGTACCATTCTCATTAGTCTCACGAGTATATAAAACACCATTAATATTCATAGTAACATTAGTATTAGCTAAAACACTACCATTACCATAATAAAGAGTAGCATAATACTGAGTATCATTTTTATACATTTTAGTAACATTTTCACCTTCAATAGTGGATTCAACTTCAATATAGCTATCACAAGAAGCATTAGAATAATTAGCAGAACCATCAAAAACAGTGAAAACATAATAAGAACCAGGATCCAAATTAATATTCATAGAAGCATGACCAGTAGCATTAGTAGTTTTAGTATAATTTCTACCATTAATAAAGAAAGTAACATTCATACCAACTAAAGGCTCACCTTTCAAATTAGTTAAATAAGCAATCAACTGAGAACCATTACGATAATACATAACCAAATCATCAACAGAAAGAACAGACCTTAAAACATCATTAACAACCAAAGTATCATTATAAGTAACAGGATAGAAATCACCATCACCAACATAAGAAACAGTCACATTATAAGAACCAGGAGCCAAATTAGGCAAATTAACAACACCAATTCCACCAGACATATTAACCAAATAAGTAGTACCATTAACAACAACAGTCACATTACCAGTAGCATTAACATCTAATTCAATAACAACAGTACTATTCTCATCAGAACAAACAGGAGAATCAATAATCACACTAAAATTAGGATTACCAACATCCAAAACACCATTATAAACAGTTAAATTATTACAATATTCATTATCACCAGAAACAACAAAAATACCTAAATCAGTAACATTGTATTCATAATAATAAACACCTTCAATGCTAGTTTTATTAGTTGAAAAATTATTTCCATCAATAGTAAAGGTAAAATTATTAAAATTCATTTCATTATCTGAGAAAACAATAATGTTACCATTATCATCAGTTAAGTAAGCAGTTAAATTAATGATATCTCCAATTTTAGCATAAATAGTACTATTATCCAAAATTGTTAAATATGTTTGAGATGAAACAAAATTATTCTCACCTACACGTATAATAATAATTGCTGGACAATCATTTACATTAATCATATTATTTTCTAAATAGATATTTCCTGCAATGTATAAAGCAGGTCCAATATCTGAATTAATTAATAAGTTTGTTAAATTTAATGAATTGTTTCCAGGACTATAAGAAGCAATAGTATAAGCAAGTTTAGATCTGTTTTTATTATTATCAAATTCTGAATCAATAATAGTTAAATTTCCTAAGTTATTATAAACAACAACATTTGCTACATTATTATCAAAATTAGAATCTAATACTGATAAATTACCTTCATTGTTAGAAATAATAGTAGAAAATTCTGCAGAATTATTTATAAAATCACTATCTAATATATTAAGATTTCCCCAGGTATTAACTATAATAGAACCAAATTCAAGATGAGTAGAATTACCAAAATTGTTTTCTAAAGTACAATTAGTTATATCCATATTTCCCATGTAATTAATTATAATATTACCTTCAACAAAATTTTCAATAAATACAACATCAGAAATAGTATAATTTCCATCAGAATTTGAAATTATATTATAGATTGCATCATTATTATAAAAACTGCTTGATTTAATAGTAAATAATGATCCATGAGATACAATAACTGTATGAGCAACATTACCAATAAAATTAGTATTATCAATAATATAAGTAGAATCCATATCATATATTATTGTTGCAGATTCATTAGCCAAATTATCAATAAATTTAACATCATTCATTTCCACAGTAGAATTAGATGTATATAATAATGCCATATCTTCATAATAATTATCAGTAAAATCTGTTGCGTCAAATGTGATATTAGAATCAACTGCAGATATTAAAGCATTATTAATTCCACTGAAACCATTTTGTAATGTTATATTAATTAAAATTAAGTTTCCATTTTCAACATTAAAAAATGCAGCAGTATTATTTCCATCAATTATACCATTTTGAATTGTAACAGTTTTATTAATATTAATACCATTTATAAAATTAGTATCGTTTTCACCGTATAAAACAGTGTTACCATTTAAATCAACAACATCATTTGTAGCTATTGACTCGTTTAATTTTGTATAGCTATCTATTTCATCAGCCATAACATCATAATTATTATCATCTATTATTAAATCATTGTTTTCATCTGCTAATTCATTAGCTGATACCGCAGAAATTGACAAAAACAATAACATTAACAATACGACAATGTTTTTAATCTTCATATAAATCATATTCCTCCAAAATATTTTTATACACCTCTAAAAGACATGCATATTATTAAATTTTAATTTAATTACATTTAAAATATTATGTTTAATTTTGAATATTTCTCAAAATAATTAATTTTTAAATAAACGAACAATCAATAATAATAGGAACAACTATTATAAAATAGCAATAAAAAAAATTATTTAAAAAAAGCCTATAAAATTTTACAGACTCAATAAAATGAAAAACTTAAAGATAATCGCCAGATATTTATAAAAAAAATTTAATACAAATAGAAAATAAATATTATTATAATGGTTGCAGAAAATAAAAAAACAGAAGGTGTTGAAACTCTACTTGGAGATCCTAAAAAAGCGGTTTTTAAATTAGCTATTCCAATGATAATAGCTATGATTATAAACTCACTTTATACTTTGATTGATTCTATTTGGGTTGCAGGATTAGGAGATTGTGCACTTGCAGCAGTTGGTTTTGTAAATCCATTATATATGATAGTATTTGGTTTTTCAAATGGCCTTGGTGCTGGTGCAACTTCTGTTGTTTCTAGATATATCGGTTCAGAAAATAAAAAAGAAGCAGATAATGCATCTTTACATGTAATTTTATTAATAGCTGTTTTTTCTTTAATTTTTACAGTACTATTACTTATTTTTTTAAAACCTGTTTTACTTTTAATGGATGTTGGTGAAGCATTAGATCTTTCAATGAGTTATGGAACAATTTTATTTTCTGGAACTTTCTTTATTATTTTCTCATCTGCAGCATACGGCCTATTTAGAGCTGAAGGAAATGTTAAAAAAACAACTTATGCTATGCTTTTTGGAGCTATTTTAAATATTATTCTTGATCCTATTTTTATTTATGTTTTAGATTTAGGAGTTGAAGGAGCAGCAATAGCTTCTATTTTATCATTTGCAGCTATTTCTCTTTTATTGTTTTATTGGTTTAAATCAGATACTTATCTTAGTTTTAATCTTAAAGATTTTACATATAAAAATAGAATAATTAAAGAAATCTTAAATATTAGTTTACCGAGTGGTTCTGAGTTTATCTTCATGGCAATTTTATCTGCATCATTAAATATAATTTTAATGACTGTTTCTGGTGTAAATGGAGTAGCTACATATAATGGAGGATGGAAAGTTGTTTCTCTTGTAATGGTTCCAACTATAGCTATAGGCAATACTGTTGTTGCAATAGCTGGGGCGAATTATGGAGCTAATAAATATGAAAATTTAGAAATAATTCAAAATTATGCAATAAAATTTTCTTTTATAATCTCAGCTATATCAGCTGTATTTGTTTTTATATTTGCTCCTGAGATAAGTTATTTATTTTCATATTCTCAAAGTTCTGCTGATTTAAGTAATTCTATTACAGAGTTTTTAAGAATTACATGTTTATATTATTTAGTTATTCCATTTGGTTTTCCTTCAATATCCATTTTTAGAGGAATTGGAAAAGGATTAAACTCACTTATTATAGCCTTTTTAAGAGCATTAATTTTCCAAGTTATATTTGCATATCTTTTAGCTATAGTTTTAGGCTTTGGAAAAACTGGTGTTTGGTATGGAATTGCAATGGGTAGTGCTTTAGGTGGTTTTATATCTCTTATTTGGTCAAAAATGACAATTAATGATTTAATTAAAAGAAAAAGCTAATATTTAGAAAATTATAAATTATATTAAATAATATTATTTTATATGAATACAAGCCCAGGTGTTAAATTATTGCTTGGAGAACCTAAAAAAGCTATTTTAGAAATATCCAAAATTGCAATAATAGCTATGTTCATTAGTTCATTGTATAGTGTTGTAGATCTTATTTGGGCTAGTGGAATCTCTGAAACTGCACTTACATCAATTGGATTTGTAAACCCTATTTATTTAGGAGTAATAGCTATTGCAAATGGTTTTAGTTATGGTGCAAGTACTATTATTTCAAAATATATTGGTTTAAAAGATAAAAACAATGTAAATAACTCTTCAATTCATATATTGATTATAATTATTATATTATCTATTTTTTTAACAGTATTTCTAAATTACTTTTTAAAAGATTTGATTTTGATTACAGGAGGAGAATCTGTTTTAGAAAGTTCTTTAAGTTATGGAAATATATTATTTTCTGGAACAATTTTAATTGTTTTTGTAAATACTACTTTAGGAATTTTTAGAGGAGAAGCAAATTCCAAAAAAGCTATTATAGGATTAGCAATTGGACTTATCTTAAATATAATTTTAGATCCACTATTTATTTACATTTTTAACTTAGGAATAAATGGATCAGCTATTGCAACACTTATTTCATTAATTTTTGTTTCAGTTTATTATATTTATTTACTTTTAAAAAATAGCTATATAGACTTTAATTTAAGATATTTTAAACTAAAAAAAGATATTTTAAATGATATTTTAAAAATCTCACTACCTACATCTTTAGAAAATTTATTTATCCCAATTTTATATGGTTTTTTAAATTATATATTAATTTTAATTATGAGTCAAGATGGAGTAGCTATATTTAATGTTGGTTGGCAAATATTAGCATTTATTATGAGTCCAATATTTGCTATAGGAATGAGTATGGTCTCATTAATAGCTGTTAATTATAGTAAAAGAAATTTTAAAAACATTTTATTAGTTAAAAATTATGTACTGAAAATATCTATAATTATAGCAATTGCTTTATCTATTTTAATTTTTATATTATCTCCATATATAGGAGATTTATTTGTTTATAGCTCCCAAGCAGCACAAATTAGTGATGATATAAGTTATTTTCTAAAAGTTACATGTATTTATTATGTATTTTTGCCCTTTGGAATTTCTGCATCATATACTTTAAAAGGACTTGGACATGGTTTTTCATCATTAATTGTAAGCTTTTTTAATACAGTAGTCTGTCAAGGACTAGCTATTTTAATTCTAGTATTTTTATTTAATTTTGATGAAAAAGGTATTTGGTATGGAATTATTATTGGAAACTCAATTGGATCAATAATTAGTTTTACTTTATCTAATTATTATATTAATAAGTTATATTTAAAAAAAGAAAAAAAATAAGGAAAGTATTCCTTAAATTACATTTACTATATTTGAAGTTGAAAATCCTTTCCAAGTAGCTGTTGCAATATAAGCACCTGGATCTAAATTAATGTTTAATTTAGCTATTCCATCATCATTTGAAATCCTATAATACATAACCCCATTAATATTAATACTAATATTTGCACCAATAGCTGGTTGACCTACATCATCAAAGACTTTAATATCATATGAAGCATTAGTATCAAATGTTTTATTAAGGTTTTCACCTTTTAAAATAGGTAAAACATTTATAAGATTACTCCATGTCTGATTATTATCAGGATGATAAACAGTAATAATATACTCATCAGGATCTAAATTAATATTTAATCTAACAGTACCATTTTCATTAGTATCACGATAATACATTACACCATTAATATTCATTCTAACAGTACGATTAGCTAAAACACTACCATCATCATTATATAAATTAGCATAATATTGAGTACCATTTTGGAACATCTTAGTAATATCACTACCATTAATAGTGGAATAAACAGTGATTTCATTACTGAAAGTCTGATTATTAACTGGATTAGTAACAGTAACTGCATAAATACCTGGATCTAAATTAATAGATAATTTAACTGTACCATTTTCATTAGTCTCACGAACATAAATAACTCCATTAATGTTTAAAGAAACATTAGTATTTGCTAAAGCATTACCATTAAGATCAATTAAATCAGCAAAATATTGAGTGTCATTTTTAAACATTTTATCAACATTATTACCTTCAACAGTAGATATAACCTTAATATTACTATTAGAAGAAGCATTAGAATAATTATTAAAACCATCAAAGATTGTTAAAACATCATAATTACCTGGATCAAGATTAATATTCATAGAAGCATAACCAGAAGCATTGGTATCCCTAGTATAATTTTTACCATTAATAATAAAAGTAACATTCATACCCACTAAAGGATTACCTTCATCATCAGTTAAATATGCAATTAATTTATCCATACCTTTATAATATTTAGTTAAATTATTAACAGAAAGAATTATATCTTTTTTAACCTCATTTACATCAAAGTGAGCATTTGACATTGTGAAACTATATTTATTATCCCCATAAAAGATAGCATTAACATAATAAGTTCCGATATTTAATTTTGGTAAAATTAAACTAGCTATACCATTATTTATTGCAACATTATAAACAATACCATTAACAATTATACTGACATTACCTGTAACATCATCTTTAGAAAAGCTAACATTAATTGTTGCATTTTCATTTTTAAAAACATCTTGAGTAGAAAGATTCATTGTAATTTCTGAAACAGCAACTGTAAATACAGTAGTATTAATAGCACTATTATAATTGTTATCTCCTAAATATTGAGCAGATACAACATATCTACCGAAGCTTAAGTAAGGTAAGATAGAACTAGCCATACCATTAACTAATGTGATATTAAATTTTTCCCCAGTACTAAGAATTTGGACAGTCACGATACCTGTTGCATCAGATTCAAACATTGTGATGTTAATAATACCATCTTCAATAGTTGAAAAGTCTAAAACATCTATATTTAATCCAATATCTATACTATTAACATTGAAAGTTTTATTATCCTTTAAATTTGTGTAATTCTGATTTCCATTAAAAATTACATCAACAGTATGAATCCCTCCAGGCAATTTATCTAATACAACGCTACCTTTACCATTAGTTATAGCAATATTATAAGTTTTATTATTAACAATAGCATTTATTATTGCGTTTAAACCATCATAATAGCTATTTGTTAAGTTAACATAAAGTGTAGTATTTTCACCATAATTTACATCAGCTATTTCAATATCAAAATAACTTTCTGCTCGATAAACAGTGAAATTATATATTTTAGTTGATTTTTCAGTTATAGAATCTCCAACATAGGTTATATTAATAGTATAATTATCTGCAGCAATATCATATAATGTAATATAATCCCAACCATAATAAGAGTCATCAGATATTATTTCATTGTTTGAATTTTTAATTATAACTCTAATATCTTCTGGATATGTATAAGGATCAATATTTAAATAAAACCAATCCATATCTCCATAAGTTACATTATAAACATCAATATTAAAATCAAGAGTTTGTTTATTCATGACTAAAGTTCCATTTTTAACAGTGACATTAGTTCCACCAGAATAATCTCCGGTAAATATATGTGTTCCAATTACTATAAAATCTGGTGGATTACGATATAATCCATTATCATTACTGTATAGATAAATTTCGCCCAAATCCTCATTATTTACTATAATATGTGAAGTTGAGATTGTATTATTATTATCATCAGTTAAAGTAGCATATATATAAGGATTATCATCAGAATAGGTTATTGTATCATTATCAAGTATTGTTAAAATAACTTCACTAACAATAGTACCATAATAATTATAAATTTTCTCATAGCTACTAGTCATTGTATTATTTTTTAAAAATAAAACTCCTCCTTGATTATTATATATTAAATAACCATCTCCAGATGAACTGAGAATACTATTATTAATAATAATATTATTTGCACTATTAAAATTATAATTGTTATAAATCACAGTTCCTTGACTTGCAGTATTATTAGTAGCAGCCATATTATCAATATTAGCAATTCCTCCTCTATTAAAAATGACTCCTCCTAAATCCGCTGAATTTAGTATGAATTCGCCACCAAACATATTAACAGTATTTTTATTAATATTTATCACGCCACCAGTTTCCCCATTGTTTTTAGTGAAAGTTCCATCATATAAATTAACAATACCTGAATTATATATTACTCCACCATCAGTTGCAGAATTATTTTCAAATATACCATTGTAAATATTAGTTGTACCGCTATTTGAAATAACTCCGCCAGAATAAGTTAAAGTATTATTTATAAAGTTTCCATCATAAATATTAAGAATACCTGAAAAAGAAATTACACCACCAGTATTTGCTCTGTTGTTTATGAAATCTCCACCATAAATATTAACAATACCAGAACCAGAAATTACACCACCAGTTTGTGTTGCATAATTATTTGTGAATTTTCCACCTTTGATAGTAATGTTACCTGTATTACGTATTATAGCTCCCCAATTAGAATTATGATCTTTAAATAATCCATCAATTATAGTCAAATTACCCTTATTATATATTGCTCCTCCTTCATCACAATTATTGCTTATAAATTCGACATTATTAATTATAATATTTCCTTTTTCATTATATAATGCCCCACCAGATGTTGCAGTATTATCAGTGAATTTCCCTCCATTTATATTGAGATTACCTACATTATATATTGCACCACCAGCACCAATATAATATTGACTTTGAGCAAGATTACCACTGAAAACATTATCTATTAATGTAGTATTATTTCCAGAATTATAAATTGCGCCACCCATACCATTAACATATCCTAATTTAAGAATAATCCCATTTATAAAATTAAGATTTTTAATTGTAACATTATCTCCAGTGATACTAAAAATTCTTGCTTTATTATCACCATTAATAGTGTAATTATTTCCATCTATTACAAAATTATCTTTATTTATAATAACTCCCTCTTTTAATGTATTATCATTCGATTCTGAATATGTATAATTTTGATTTATAATTATACCTTCATTAGCATTTGTTATTTGATTTTGTAATGATGTGAAATTACCTTCTGCAGAAACTAAACTAACAGAAAAAACCAACATTATAAAAAACAACAATGCTATTTTAAAAACATCCCTTTTCATATAAAATACCTCCTTTAAAACTACAATTAAAAATTTTGAATTTTATTCTTATTAAACATTTTTATTTTAAATAAATAATCTAGAAAAAAGATTATTTCAATATAAACGAATAATTGGATAACTATAATATGAATATTGTTTTAAGTTAAATTAATATTAATTTAAAACAATTAATAAGGCCTTTTAATTTTCAATAATCCTTTAGAAATTATATATAATACCGGAAGTTCAATTAAAGGCCCTATTACAAGTGCAATAATTATAAGTTCTCTATGAGGAAATGAATTTATAGCTATAGCTAGAGCTAATGGAGAATTACGTGCAAGTGTAGTTAAAGTTAAGCTAGCATATTCATCATAGCTAAAACTTACTTTCTTAGATACAATATAATCTAAAATAAATATTACTATAAAAAATATAATAAGCGGAATAAATATTAGAAAAATAGATGAAACATTTTCAAATAACACATTTGCTTCACTTGAAAAGATTATAAAAATAGCTAGTGATAAGAAAATTACTTGAGATTTAGAAAAAAATGAGTCAATTTTATTTTTAATACTTATTTTATTTTTAAATAAAAATTTAATTATAATAGATAATAAAAATGGTAAAATAATAAGTATAAATAGACTAAATCCTAAATCACTTAAATTAATTGTATTAGAACTTGAGAAGAATAAAATTAAATATATAGGAAGCAAAATAACTTGTAAAATTAAGTTTATTGGTAATATTGATAAGCTTAAAGATAAATTTCCTTTAGCTATTTTTGTAAATAAAAGATACCAATCAGTACATGGTGTTAAAATAAGCATTACAAAGCCTATCCAAATATCTAAATGATTATATAAAAATATTGATCCTAAAAAGTACCCAAAAATTGGAGTAAAAATAAAATTAATTAAAATACTTGTTTTTGTAAATTTAAAGTTTTTAAAACCATTTTTTAAGTCATTTAATGGTATTTCTAGAAAAACTCCTAAAAGCATTAAAAATAAAAAGAAATTGATTAAAATAGAACTATTATCACTTATAAAAGCAATATTTGAAAATAATAACCCTAAAATAATACTTGAAAATATTAAAATTGGTTCTATTTTTTCAATACATTCCATAAAAATCTATTTTTCAAATTCATCTTTTAAATAACTAAGCATTATAGATGCAGCAGTCAAATCAGCAGTTGTTCCAGGATTATATTTTTTTTCAAATAAATAATTATCAAAATCTTTAATATTTTTATTAAATAAATCATCTGAGCTATTTAAAACTTCTAATGCCATAGCTGAAACCTTCTCTGATATTTCATTTCCATATTTTCTAGAAATTAAAGTATCTGGAATTTCAGATAAGATAGTTAAAAATGTAGCTAAAGTAGAATTATTTAATGAACTTTCACTTTTTAACTTATGAAAAGTCTTAAAACCAATATTAAACGTAGCTTCCATTTCATGTGTAAGCTCATAAGCTAACTTATCCCAAGAAGATGATATTTCAAGTACATCAAACATTGTTTGATTATTCTTTTTAAGTTCATTAATTGCATCAGAGCTATTTACATCAAATTCATTTTGAGAACCCATTCCTCCAGCATCAGCAATATTAATAGCTTGATATAAATTAATTGCATCATCTAATGTTGTAGCATTTAAAATATCACCAATATTTTTTTGTAGATCATTAAAATTAGAACTGATTGCAGCTGAAGCTGAAATTGGAACTAACATCATAATTATTCCAAGATTAGTGTTATTTTGAACCCATTTATCAGTTTCTAAAACTCCATCTAAGATATATTTACCAATATTTATTTTAGATAAATTATCTTTGTTTTTTCTTGCATTAGATGCAACTGATTTTATAGTTTCTCCAATAGCTATTCCACTTATTAAAAAATCTTCAAAAACCATATCATGAAAATCTCTATTTCTATGAACATTTCCTGGTTTTGGATGACCGCTGACTTCTAAAGCTGATGCTATTTGAGCTATTTGAGCTATTTTAAAAGCTTCCATTAAATCACCTTAAATTTTATCAATAATTTTAGATGCAAAATTTGTAATAATTAAATCAGCTCCTGCTCTTTTAATTGAAAGTAAACTTTCAAAAATTGCATCTTCTGTTAAATATCCACTAGCTATAGCTGCCATTATCATAGAATATTCTCCGCTAACATTATATGCAACAAGAGGTAAGTTAAAATTATAATCAACTAGCTTTATAATATCTAAAAATGCTAAAGCTGGTTTAACCATTAAAAAATCTGCTCCCTCTATAATATCTGCTTCACATTCACGAAGAGCTTCTTTAGTATTAGCTGGATCCATTTGATAAGATTTTCTGTTTCCATCTCCTGGACTAGAACATGCTGCATCTCTAAAAGGTTCATAAAAAGCAGATGCATATTTTACAGAGTATGACATTATTGAAACATCCTTAAAGTTATTATCATCTAAAACATCTCTTATAACACCAACTCTTCCATCCATCATATCAGATGGTGCTACAATATCAACACCAGCTTCTGCATGAGATAATGCCATTTGAGCTAAATAATCTAATGATTCATCATTTAAAACTTCAATATTATCATCATATTCTGTATTTTCATTAATAATACCACAATGCCCATGAGAAGTGTATTGACAAAGACACACATCACTAATTACAACTAAATTTGTTTCTTCTTTTAATTTTTTAATAGCTTTTTGGACAATTCCATCTTTTAATCTTGAAGGTGAAGCTATTTCGTCTTTTAAAGATGAACTTGGAATACCAAAAACAATAATAGATTTTAAACCTTTACTTTCTAGTTTTTTTGCAAATTCAACACCTGCATCAAGAGAATATCTATACTCATCAGGCATGCTCATGATTTCTTCTCTATCTTCTTTTAAATCTTCTTTGAAAAAAATTGGATAAATTAAATCTTCTTTATTTAATTTTGTTTCTTTGACAATTTCTCTTATTTTAGAGTTTTTTCTAAGTCTTCTAAGTCTTGTAGTTGGAAACATTTAATCACCGTTTAAATTCTTTTAATAACTTATCATTAATTCCATATGGTTTTTTTGAATAATACCTTTTTCCATGTTCAACAATTAATGCATGATATTCTTGAAAATCTTGAAAATCTCCATTAAAATTATCTTCAAATAAATTTTTAATTTTTAAATAGCTATCTTTTTCATTTAAGATGCCTAAATATGAAAACATTCGTTTTGTATATGCATCTACAACAAATTGCTTTTCTTTATAAGCATATAATAAAATTGTATCTGCAGTTTCATCACCTACCCCTTTAACTTCTAATATTTCACTTCTTGAAGGAGTTTTTCCATTTAATTTTATTAAAAAATTAGAAATATTTACAAGATAATTAAATTTTTGATTATAATAACCTGAAGGTTTAATAGCTTCTTTAAATTTATCTACATTAGAATCTGCAAAATCAAGTAAACTTTTAGGCGTAAATTCAATTAATTCATTTAAATTTAAGAGTGCCTTTTCAACAGATGTCCAAGAAGTATTTTGAGTTAAAATTGAACCCATAATAATTTCAAATCGTTCTATCTCATTTCTTGGAAATTCATAATTTCCTTGATTATATCCTTGAATTGAGCCAGTTTTAGTGTAATTTTTACCATCAAATTCTATATGTGGCCACCATCCTTGAGGAGAATAAGTATTTATTAGTTTTTTAAAAATTAAATTAATATCTTCTTGAACTTTATCCATAAAATCACAAAAAATAATTATTATACTAAATTATTAAGTTCAATATATAAATATTTATATAAACTTTTAAATTTAAATTATATTTAAGTGAAAATATGACAAACACAACAGGGAAAATTTTTAAAGTTACAAGTTTTGGAGCAAGTCATGGAAAAGCTATTGGAGCAGTAGTTGATGGTTGTCCTGCTAATTTAGAATTATCTAAAGAAGACATTCAAAAAGAATTAGATAAAAGAAAACCAGGTACAAGTAATCTTACAAGTCCTAGAAAAGAAGAAGATGAAGTAGAAATTTTATCAGGAATTTTTAATAGTAAAACAGATGGAACACCAATTACAGCAATTGTATTTAATAAAGATCAACACTCAAAAGATTATTCTGCTTTAAAAAATACTCCAAGACCTTCACATGGAGATTATGGTTGGATAGAAAAGTATGGAAACTATGATTATAATGGAGGAGGTCGTGGGAGTGGTAGAATTACTATTGGTCATGTTATAGGTGGAGCAATAGCTAAAAAATTACTTAAAACACAAAATATAAAAATAATTTCCCATGTTAAACAAATAGGAGATATTATAGCTCCTGATAATGATTTTAAAATAATTGAAGAAAATATTTCAAAAAATCCTGTAAGGTGCGGTGATTTAGATACTTCTAAAGAGATGGAAGAACTAATTTTAAAAACAAAACAAAATAATGATTCCATCGGAGGAGTTGTTGAGACTATAGCTATTAATATTCCACCAGGTTTAGGAGAACCTGTTTTTGGAAAATTAGATGCTGATTTAGCACAAATTTTAATGGGAATAGGCTCTGTAAAAGGTGTTGAAATAGGTTTAGGCTTCGAAATATCTAATAAACTAGCTAGTGAATCTAATGATGAGATGATTATAGAAAATAATAAAATTAAAACTTCATCTAATAATAGTGGAGGAATTGTTGGAGGCATAAGTAATGGTATGCCGATTGTATCAAGAATTGCTGTTAAAGCTACTCCATCAATTAGTAAAACTCAAAATACAATAGATTTAGAAAAAAAAGAAAATTGTAAAATAAAAATAGAAGGTCGTCATGATCCTTGTATTTGTCCAAGAATCACATCAGTTGCAGAATCATCTACAGCAATTGTACTTGCAGATCATATCCTACGTTCAGGATATATAAATCCTAATAAATTATAATAGCTATCTTCCATAGAAATCTCTAGTATAACTTATTAATTTATCACTATTTTCTCTTTTATTAATTACATTTCCGGAATCTACAGTTTCTGCGTTTCTAAAAGACCTTGCAACATTATCTTTAAGTGAAATAAACTTTGATTTTGCAGGATCATTCATATTAATATCTAAGGACATTCCATCAAAAGCAGCTATTGTTTTAACACCAGTTCTACTTAGTACATTTTTTGCCTCAAGAATTGGATTTGCATTTAACATTTTAAGACCGAAATGAGTCATAATAGCTAAATCTGGTTTAACTTCTTCAATTAATTCTGCAAATTTATCAGAACACATATGTCCTTTAATAGATTTGGAGCCTGGTCTAATTACACTAGCTATTAAAATATTAGCATTTTTATGATAATGAGCTAATTTATCAAAGTATTTTGTATCAGCAGTATATGATAATCTAAAATCATCATGTTCCATTTGAAAGCCAACACAAGTGGGATCTCCATGAACTGTTTTTGTACCTTTAATAGTCATATTATCCAATACTTTAGATTTATTTGGACCTAATATCAGATTTTCAGAATTGGATTTATGATAACTAGAAATACAAGGACCCCATTCTTTAAATCCTTCAAAAACACTTCTACTACCCATTATAATTCCATTTTCTTTAGTCATTCCTCGAGTCATAGACTCAATTAATACTTCACTATCAGTATAATGATCAGTATGTGCATGAGATACAAAAATACCATCTAATCTTTTTGGATCTACTCCAAATTGATAAGAACGAACTAATGCACCTGGTCCTGGATCAATATGATAATTTTTACCATTAAAATCATCTATTCTAAAACCACCAGTCATTCTTCGCTGACTAATAGTTGCAAACCTTCCCCCACCTGTTCCTAAAAACGTTATTCTCATTTAAATGCCTTCTTCTGCGGCAGTAAATTATTGTTTTAAGTTATGAAGCTATTATGTATTATTATAAATTACATAAAATAATATCACACATAAGATTAGATTTATTTTTTTCTAAACATAACTTCTCATTTTCAATAACTACCTTATCACCTATATTTATTTCATCTTCTTTTTCACTAATCATTACTACTTCATCTTTAGGTTTAGCTAGCTGTTTCCAATTCCCATTAAAAGCTTGAACATCTTCATTTAAAACAACTTTAAGCATGTTGTTATCAATTTCAACAACTTCACCGATTTCCCCTTCATCTATAATTTTTGATGCTAATTCAATAGTTTTTTTATTTTCTAAAAGATCTTCTTCAAGTTTTTGCCTGAATTTAGAAAGTAATTTAATATCTCTATCAACAATCTCATCTAAATATTTTTGTGCTGATTGTGAATCCATACTAGGGTTTTTAATAAAAACATCAAAATTTTTACCTACAGAAGGTGTTTGATTAGCTACTTCTTCTAAAATTTCTTCAAATATATCTCCCATGAATTTTAAGCTGATGGATGGTTTCCATTTTTGGCTGATTAGTTTTTCCGCTAGTGTTTTACTGTATTTATTTCCAAATAGTACAATTGCCTTTTCATGTTTGTTTCTAGAAACTATTTCAGATCCTACTAATTCTACAATCTGATATCCCATAGTAGTTCCATAAATTCTTTTTCTTTTAACTTCAAAAGATCCTTTAGAACTTACTTCTCCTACAATAGCATCTTCAATAGTTCTTAGTTTATTTGCATCATCAGTAATTTTAATGGCTACTTTAAATTCATTAGCTCTTTTGTGAAGCTCTTCATCAGAAGATATCCTACCAGAATATATTTCTTCTTCAAGAGAATTCCTATTTTCTTCACTGCCGAAATAAGCTATTCTCCTTTTATCACTAGCCATTACACATCCTTTTTTACCGACGTATGCAATTATTAAACTCATTAAATCAACCTAAAAACTTAAAAAAAATTCATAAGAATTTGCTTAACTAAATTATTATTTAGTAATAAAAGTTATATTAAAAAAAGTATTTAAGTTTTTTGATGAATAAACAAACATGAAAAAATTATTTAAAAAAAGTAAAAAAATAAAAAAAAATGAGTAAAATAGCTATAATAATAAATCACTGATTATTTTTAAAATTAAAATATTTTTCTCAAAAACACAAGATTTCTAACTTGAAATGTTCTAATAGATTTCTGAAAAACTTAGATAATACACTTATTTTTATAAACAAAACACTATTTATTCAAGTAATTTTAAAAAAATTCTAGAATATTTTTAATTTATAATATTAAATAGTTTTATATATTAATAAATATTAAATTTAGTTAAAAATAAAATTGTAATTATTTATCATTATAAATAAATAATTATAAAACAATAATGGAGAAGAATAATTATGAATCTCGATAAGATGTTTAAACCTGATTCAGTCGTTGTTATTGGCGCTTCTAATCAGAAAGGTAAAATTGGATATATTGTTATTGATAATCTTGTATCTGATGGATATAAAGGTAAAATATACCCTGTGAATCCAAAATCTGATGAAATTCAAGGAATTAAAGCATTTAAAAATGTTAAAGATATTCCTGAAAAAGCTGATTTAGCAGTTATGTGTATTCCTGCTGCATTCGTAAATGAAGCTATCAAAGAATGTGGAGAAATGGGAATTGAAAATATGGTTATTATTACTGCAGGATTTAAAGAAGTCGGTGGTAAAGGAATTGAAATGGAAGAGGAAATGAAAGCTCTTGCAAAAGAATATGGAATTAGTATTATTGGACCTAATAGTTTAGGTACAACAGATTCACACACTCCATTAAACTCATCATTCTCACAAAATATGCCTCCAGAAGGTAATGTTGCTTTCTTATCACAAAGTGGAGCAATGATGGTAGCTATTATTGATTGGAGTTTAACTTCAGGAATTGGCTTTAGTAAATCCATTAGTCTTGGAAATAAAGCTGGTGTTCCAGAACTTGAACTTATGAAATATTTAGCAGATGATCCTGAAACTTCAGTTGTAATTTGTTATTTAGAATCAATTACTGAAGATGATGATTTCATAGATTCAATGCGTGAAGTTTCAGCTAAAAAACCGTTAATTATTCTTAAATCTGGATCAAGTTCTGCAGGTGCTGCAGCAGCATCTTCACATACTGGTGCATTAGCTGGAAGTGACTTAGGTTTTGAAACTGCATTTGAACAAGCAGGCATCATTCGTGCTGAGACTATGAGAGAATTATTTGATTATGGTTTAGGTTTCTCAAAAGCACCTCTTCCAAAAGGAGATAAAATAGCTATTATCACCAATGCTGGTGGTGGAGGAGTAGTAACTGTAGATGCTATTGAAAAAGCAGGCTTAGATTTAGTAGAATTTGATGATGAAACAAAAGCTAAATTGAAAAGTGTTTTACCTGATGAAAGTAGTGTTGAAAACCCTATTGATGTAATTGGAGATGCACCTGCATCAAGATTTGAAGCAACATTAGATATTGTTTTAGAAACTGATGATGTAGACAGTTTAATTGTTATGGTTTGTCCAACAGCATCTGCTCAACCATATGAAACAGCTGAAGCAGTATTAGAAGCTAAAAAAGGTTTCGATAAACCTATTATTGTTGTTAATATGGGTGGTCCTTCATTTGAAAAAGCAAATAAATTATTAAATGATAATGGTGTTCCATCATATGTTTTCCCTGAAACTGCAGTAGATGTCTTACAAGCAATGACTAAATATTCTAATGTTTTAGAGAGAAATTACAACAACTGTGTTGATAATATTTCTGATGTTGATAAAAATAAAGTTGCAGAAATATTTAAGAAAGTTAAATCAGAAGGTAGAGATGCATTACTTGGTAGTGAAGCATATGCAGTTGCAGAAGCATATGGAATATCAGCTGCTCCAATTAAACTTGCAACAACTCCTGAAGAAGCAGGCAAACTTGCAGAAGAAATGGAATTCCCAGTTGTTCTTAAAATTGCATCTGATAAAATTTTACACAAATCAGATATTGGTGGTGTAAAAGTAGGTATTGAATCATCAGAAGATGCAGAGAAAACCTTTAATGAAATTATGGAAAATGCTAAAATAGCTCATCCTGATATTACACCTGATGGTGTAGAAGTTCAAAAAATGATGCCTACTGGACAAGAAGTTCTTGTTGGTATGATTAGAGATGAACAGTTCGGACCAATGATTGCATTTGGTATGGGTGGAATCTATGTAAATCTTATTGAAGATGCAGCATTTAAACTTGCTAAAGGATTAACATGTGATGAAGTCGATGAACAAATCGAATCCACAAAAGTAGCTACTTTACTTAAAGGTTACAGAGGAGAAGCTCCATGTGACATAGATGAAGTAAAAGAAGCTATTAAAAGAGTAGCTAAATTAAGCTTAGACTTCCCTGAAATATCTGAATTAGATATTAACCCAATATTTGTCTATGAAAAAGGATCAAGTGCTCTTGATGTAAAAATTACTTTAGACTAAAAATAGGAATTTATATTCCTTTCTTTTTTTATTTTTTTAAATTTTTTTAAAATTTCCAAATTGTAACTTATTTTAAAATTTTAGCATTTAATATCTTATTTTAAGCAATTTACTATGATTTCAATACAGATAAAAAATTATATGAACTTGAAAATATTTTAGATAATTCATTTATTAGAATATCCAAATCATCAATAGTTAATATAAATAAAATTAATTACATTGCACCATCATTTAAAGGAATAATGTTTATATCTTTAAAAAATGGTTTAAAAGATAATATTTCAAGAAATTATTTACCTGAATTTAAAATTAGATTAAGATTAAAATAGGTGATAAAATGAATTTTTCAGAAATTATAAAATTAAGTTTCATGGGAGCAACTATAGGATGCTTTATAATAGCTATTGTAGAAATATTAATAGCTTATTCTATTGGGTGGACAAATTTCACATTAAATGGTTATGAAATACTTGTAAATACAATTGGAGCAATAATTGTAGGTCAAGGTTTTGCATTACCAAGTATTATTTATGAAAAAGAAAATATTCCTTTAATCTATCAAGTTATTTTTCAAATGGGAATAGGATTTATAATACTTTTAATTGTAGGAGTTTATTTAAATTGGATTCCAGTAACAATGGGCATATTACCAATAATTACTTGGATAATAATAGCTTTGATATTTGCATTTCTATTTTGGGCAGGTATTTACTTATATTATAGAAATGAAGCTCAAAAAATAAATAATCAAATAAAAAAATATAAATAAATAGGGAATTTTTCCCTTTAATTACTTTTTTTCATACTAGCTATTTCTAATACGAAATCATTTAAGACTTCTTTTGAAAGTCCTTCAATATATTTTAAAGAACCTGCACATTCATGGCCTCCACCATCAATACCTGCTTCAGGAATCTTAACAATAAGTGTTTGAATAATTTCATTAAGATTAAAACCAAATATTTCATTAACTGCTTCGGTAGCTCTAATAACACCAAAATCAGGACCATAAGCAAGTGTTAAAACAGGTTTATCTTCACCAACTTGTTTAGCTATTTTATCATGTACAAAACCACATGTTTTACCTGGTGCAGGGAAAGTGAATTTATGAGCATATTTTTCAACATCAAGTTCATTAAATATAATACCATTATCTAGTGTTCTTTGAGATATATTAGGTAGTGCTGCTTTAAGTTGATTATCAACTCTCTTTTTATATTCTTTAAATAATGCATTAATCATCTTTTCGTGTTTATCAAGATTATCAACAGCTAAAATAGTATCCATAATTCCTCTACCATTCATAAATCTTAAAAAGTATGCTTCAAAATCAACACATTCAGCTATTTTTAATAATTCATCTTTATTAAATCCTTTCTTTTCAGCTATTTCAACATATTGATAAACCTCACCAGATTCTGCATGATCACCTAAAGAAGCAATAGCTGGAAGGTGTTTAATTGTCTCAGATACATCAGGATTTATAATTCTAGCTACTTCAGTTGATAATGCACCTGCTGTAAGTTGTGAATCTCCACCAACAAGATAAGGATTTACATGAGTATCAACATATTCATCTACTTCAACTTTACCATCAATAACTTCTCCAGGGAAGTGGTGGTCTATTACAACAACTTCAATATCGTATATTTTAGCTTGCATTAATGATACAACATCTTCTTCTGTTGAACCATTATCTAAAAGAACAATTAATGGTAATTTTTGACCATGACGTTCTAAATCTTCTAAAGCATAAGATAAATCTTTTACAACATCTTCTAATTCATAAAATGGTGCTTTACTTGGAGAACGTTTAAAGTAATGCCAAATTGCATCATTACTTGGATTTACCTCATCAATTAATGGCAAAACTGCTTTTTCCATAGCTACTCCAGCACAAATACCATCTGCATCTGCATGATGTCTAATTAAAATTGATCTACCTTGTAATATTGCTTTTCTTATTGTCTTTGCAGCTTCCCTCATTTTAGGTTTGAGTTTATTTAATACATCACTTTTAACAAAGAAATCAACTTCAGGAGGTTCTGCTTTTTCATTTAATGCTTCTTCAATTAAATTAAGCATATATTTTGAATCATCATTTAATAATTTAGTAATAGATTGAGATTCAATTTGTGTTTTACCACCATGTTGATTAACCTCACCTAAAACTTCAATAACATCTCCAATTTCAACTTCAGGATAAGCTCTTACACCAGCTTCATCAAATGCAGCTACCCAAGTAATTGATGTTTCATCAGTAATAGTAAATATTGTTGGTCCAGATGTTTGTTGAATTTGTAATACTTCACCAATAATTTTAACAACTTTAGATTTAACAACTTCTAATTCATCTATTTTTGTTCTATCAATTTCTTTTGTAAGAGTTTCAATATTGTAATTTTTTACATTAGCTGGAACTAGATCAATTTGGCGTTCTTTAAGTTTAACAGCAGATACTTTAACTACAACTTCATCTCCAACATTGTGGTTAGTATCTCCTCTCATAAGGCCCCATACATTATTATTTAAAGTTACAAATACACCATACTTTTCTACTCTTGTAACTTTTCCAATATAGAACTTTTCTTTTTCCATATCTTTCATTTCACATAATGGGTCAATTTTATAAACAGTTTTAGGTTCATTTTCTTTTTTAGCTTTTTCTTCTTCTTTCATTTTTTCATCTTTCATTTTAATATGACAGTCCCTACAGTAATCATATTTAGGATCTATAACTTTTCCACATTTTCTGCAAACATTAATGTTTCCTTCACCATTACAATAGCTGCAATCTTCTTTAATTGGTACTTGTCCTTTACCATTACAATTATCACATGGAATATCTTGATCAGTTTCAAGGTCAAACTTTGCTTTTGCATTATTATTAGCATTTTTAAAATGATTACCTACTTCAACAAAGTCTTTAAAACCAGTTCCACCACAACTATCACATTCTTTATAATCAATAGTTTCAGAACCTGTTCCTTTACATTGTGTACAATCTTTTTTCAATTTAAATTCCCCTTAAAAGTAAAAAAATTCTTTAAATAATTCTGGATTCTCATCAACAATAGCTATTCTTTGATTTTGAAATTCAATAGCTGAATCCATTTTTGAATTAGCTAAGGAAGAATATTTATTACCTTCACTAATTTCTCCTTGTTCATATTTTTGAGAAGCTAAAATTAAATTAGATGTAGCATTTATTTTCAAATCTACTTCATCTTCTAAAATATTAATGTATTCTATAAATAAAGTTTCATTAACTCCTTCATAATATTTATTTGCTTCAAGAATATCATTTTTAGCTGATTTAAATCTTTCAAGAGCTAAATTAGCTTTAGTTTCAGTTTCTGCATAGTTTTTAGAATTAAGTGCTGTTACTGATTCATTGTAATACTTATCTCCATCAACAACATTATTACTAATATCGGGCATAAGCTCATTAATGTTATCTAAAGGAGTATTAATACATCCACTAACAAAAATAGCTCCAAATAAGACAATGCAAAAAATTAATTTATTATTCATAATATCTTTAACATGAAAAAATTAGTTAATAATAAGATTTTATAATTCATCTATTATATAGTTAAGTTATTTTAAATTAAAAATAATAAATTTAAAAAAAAATTAAAAAAAAGAAATATGAAAAATTTAATTTG
Source organism: Methanobrevibacter sp. DSM 116169 (assembly GCF_046197865.1). Classification (GTDB taxonomy): domain Archaea; phylum Methanobacteriota; class Methanobacteria; order Methanobacteriales; family Methanobacteriaceae; genus JAHKLT01. The sequence continues at coordinate 1,376,824 of NZ_CP166990.1, forward strand.
ATGGCCAAAGCCCATGAATATTACAATAAATTCTTGCAGAAACTTCTTCTCCTTTTGATGCAACATTGAATGTTACACTAGGTTCATCACCAGGATATAGTTCTTGTCTGAAAATTTGATCTCCAACAAACAATTCAACAAAATTAATCCAGTGTTCTTCAACCATAGGATGTGGAACTTCTCCTATATCTATCTTAATTTTATCTGCATCAACTGTAATAATTGGAATATGTTTTTCAGTTCCTTCTTCTTTTTGAATAGCTTTTAATAATTCCATTTCTTCATCACAGCATTTCATTTCACAAGCTCCACCATGAATCATTTCAACAATATAATCACATTTATTACATTTATAAAGTTCATTATTTTTTATCATAGCATCATCTCCCTATTTATTAACAATTATTTATGTTCTTAAAACTATATAAATTTTTACTTTAATTATTCATCTTCAATATTTATTCCTAAATCAATGAGTTTATCCCTTATTTCATCAGAAAACTCATATAATTTTTCTTCTCTTAATTTTTTTCGAATATCAACAATTAAATCTAATAAATCTTCATTGTTTTCAACTTGTGTGCATTTATTAAAGTCCATTCCTAAAATATTTGAAATTTCTTTAAAAAATTCTTGAATATCTAAAATATCAGATATATGAATTTTATCTTCAAATAATTCTTTTTTAGAATCATTAATAAATATAAATAATGATGAAATTGCTTTTGATGTATTAAAATCATCATCCATACTATTGAAAAACTCTTCTCGAACTTTCTTCAATGGAGGATATTCAGGATTTTTCCTTGCTTTGATTGACTTATCAATTTTTGTTTCATTTAATTTCTCAGCATAATTTTTGATTTTATTTAATGCTTTTTCAGCTTGAACTAGATCATCTTTTGAAAATTCTACATGAGATCTATAATGAGAAGATATTATAAAAAATCTAAATACTTCTGGTGAAAATTCTTTTAATACATCTCTAATACTTAAAAAGTTATTTAATGATTTTGACATTTTAAGACCAGATATATTTAAAAATCCGCTATGTAACCAATAATTAACAGTTGAATCATCAGATATAGCTTTAATTTGAGCTATTTCTGCTTCGTGATGAGGAAACATTAAATCTAGGCCTCCTCCATGAATATCGTATTTATTATCAAAGAAATATTCTGTAATAGCTGTATCTTCTATATGCCAACCTGGCCTACCTTTGCCCCATGGTGAATCCCAAACAGGTTCATTAGTGTTTTCTCGTTTTTTCCACAAAACAAAATCATGTGAGTCTTTCTTACTTGTTTTAGCTATTTTACGATGTGATTCCAACTCATCGATTTTACGATTAGATAACTCACCATAACTTTCAAATTTTCTTACCTCAAAATATACTCCATCATCAGTTTCATAAGCAAAACCATTATCCATAATCCTTGCAATTTGACTAATTATTTCATCAATGAAATCAGTTGACTTAGCATATATGTTAACATTATTTACATTTAATGAATGCATATCTTCAATATACCTTTTCTCAAAAACCTTAGCTATATCACTTGCTTCACAATTAAGAGTTTTTGCTTTTTCAATAATTTTATCATCAACATCAGTAATGTTTTGAAGATAAAAAACAGAATACCCAATATATTCTAAATATCTTTTAATAACATCAAAGAAAATATATGTTCTACCATGACCAATATGAGCATCATCATAAACAGTTGGTCCACAAACAAAAAGTTTAATTTTATTTGTATCAATAGACTTTAAATCTTCTTTTTGTCTTGTCATTGTAGAATAAATTTTCACTCTTTAACCTCTGAGTTATAATAATTACAATATTCTGATAAAGTACAAATCTCACATTGTGGATGAATTGGTCTACAAATTGTTTGGCCAAATTGAACCATTAAATCATTTAAAATAATCCATTGATCTTTTGGAACAATTTTCATAAGTTCTACCTCAGTTTTTTCTGGTTCTTTTGTATTTACAACTCCCCACCTATTAGAAATTCTATGAACATGAGTATCAACTGGAATAGCTGGCAATTCAAATGCAAAAACTAAAACACAATTAGCAGTTTTACGCCCTACACCAGGTAATTTTATAAGTTCTTTCATATCACATGGAACTTCTCCACCATATTGATCAAGTAAGATTGTTGATACTTCTTTAATCCTAGCTGCTTTAACTCGATAAAAACCTGCAGGCCTAATTAGTTCTTGAATATCTTCAATATCAGCATCAACTATTTCATGAATATCTTTATATTTATTAAAAAGATTTCTAGTAGCTTGATCTGTATTTTCATCACGAGTTCTTTGAGATAATATTGTCCTAATTAACATTTTATAAGGATCTTTATCTTTAAAAACTCTAATTTTATATTCTTCTTCAAGTTTTTCAATAAACCATTGAATTTTTTCTGTTTTATTTAGAGATTTAGACATATTACACCTAAACTAATTCTAATTTAACTCCAATTTCATCCATTACTTCAATAAAATTTGGAAATGAAACATTAAATACTTCACCATCTGTAATTAAAATATCATGTTTTAATCCAATAAGTGAAAAAGCCATAGCTAATCTATGATCTTTATGAGATTTAACATTTCCAGATGACACTCCACCTTCAATAATCATTCCATCATCTGTTTCTCGAACATTACAATTTAATTTATTTAATTCTTTACAAGTTGTAGCTATTCTATCTGTTTCTTTAAATCTTGCATGAGCTACACCAGTAATTTTAGTTATACCTTTTGACATAGACCCCAAAATAGCTACAGTAATTAATAAATCTGGTGCATTAGATAAATCAACATTAATTCCTTTTAAGTTTCCATCAGATACTATAATAACATTATCATCATTTAATGTCAATTTACAACCCATATCTTTTAAAATATCTATTATAAGTTTATCTCCTTGTTTAGAGCTTTTAAATAATTTATTAACTTTTAATTTACCACCTAAAATAGCTACAGCAGCTAATAAATATGATGCTGATGAATAATCTCCTTCAACAACATAATTACATCCTTGATATTTTTGAGGAGAAATATTAAATGTATTATTAATATTTTTAATTTTTACTCCAAATTTTTCCATTATATCAATTGTCATATCTACATATGGTTTAGATATAAATTCATCTGTAACTTTAAGTTTTACACCTTCTTCAGATAATGGTGCAGAAATTAAAATAGATGAAATAAATTGAGAGCTAATATTACCTTTAATAGATGTCTCACCACCAATATATCCAGGTTTAATAATTAAAGGAGCTTTAAAATCATTATTAATTGAATCAACTTCTACACCTAAAGGTTTTAATCCATTAATTAGTGTTTCCATAGGCCTTGTCTTAAGAGATTCATCACCTGTAAAAATAACTTCATTATCAGATAAAGCAGCAATACTTGTTAATAATCTTAAAGATGTTCCAGAATTACCTAAATCAATAGCTTCTTTAGATAAATTATGAATTTTAGAACTTCCAATAATCTCTAAATAGTCATCTTTTTGATTAATTTTAGAACCTAATGCTTTACATGCATTTATAGTAGATAAAGTATCTTCAGATAAAAGTAAATTATAAATTTTTGATTTACTATTAGCTAAAGATGCTAAAATTATAGCTCTATGAGAATAACTTTTAGATGGAGGAGCATCAACTTCCCCATCAATTTTAAAAACTTCTTTAACTTTAAGTTCCATTTATAAAACCACTTATTTTATAATCTCTAAAATAGCATCTAAATCTTGAGAATTAATAATATCTACTTTCTTACCACTTGCTTCAACAAGTTCCTTTTCAATATTTAAGTAATCCTCAGTAATTTTCAAATCATCAATAGCTAATTCATTATTTTCATCTAAAATATTAGCTATTTCATCTAAAGATGTAGTATTTAAGTATTTTATAATTTTACCAGCATCATTTTTAAATTCAGGTCCAATTTTAGACATATCTGGTGTAATCTCAACAATCTTTTCATGAACATCAGGTTTACCATCAGTTAATATTAGATTATTGATTTTTAAAGTTCCTTTAATATCATCAGAAAACTTATCTAATGTATTTTTAATCTCATCATCTGCATATATTTTAACAGTGTCGAGTGGTACATTTAAAGGAATTTTAGATGATGATTTAAATCTTCTAATATCTCCAATAATATCAATAGCTATTTTTCCCTCATTTTCACTATCTTCACTTATTAAATCATTATTTATTTGAGGCCAACTTGCATTATGAACTGAAATATCTTCATTAAAGTATTGATATACTTCTTCAGAGAAGAAGGGAGTAATAGGAGAAAGTAATATTAAAGATGTTTCAATTACTGTTTTTAAAGTGTATTTTGCAGCTTTTCTTGATTCATCTGAGATATCATCATTATATAATCTATATTTAACAGCTTCAATATATTCATCACAAAAATCATGCCATACAAATTTTTCAATAGCATTAATTGTATTTGCAAATGTATATGTGTTAAAAGCTTCATCTACATCTTTATTTAAATTATTTAATTTAGATAATATCCATTTATCACTAGGATTTAAACTATTAGCTATTTCTTCATATTTTATTTCTTCATTAAAAATATGCATACTAATAAATCTAAATGCATTCCAGAATTTTCTTAAAAACTTATATCCATATTTAATATCTTTCCAATCAAAAGCAACGTCTGAACCAGGTAAACTATTAGCAGCCCATGTTCTTAAAGCATCAGCACCATATTCACTTACAACTTCTTCAGGACCTACTACATTTCCACGAGACTTACTCATTTTATAGCCATCTTCACCAAATACCATACCATTAATTACAATATCATCAAATGGTTTTTCTCCCTCTAGTGCTAAAGTTCTTAAAATCGTATAAAATGCCCATGTCCTTATGATATCATGGCCTTGTGGTCTGATATTTGAAGGAAAATTATTTTTAAATTCTTTATTTGGCCACCCAGCTATTGATAATGGTGAGATTGAACTATCCATCCATGTATCTAAAACATCTTCTTCACCAGTAAACTCAGTTGAACCACACTTACATGGTTTTTGAGGTTTATCACTAATAGGATCAATAGGTAAATCTTCTTCTGCAGGTAAAATTATCTCCCCACAATCTTTACAATACCAAACTGGAATAGGAGTTGCAAAAATCCTTTGTCTTGAAATACACCAATCCCATTCCATTGAATCAGCCCAATTTAAAAGTCTTGATTTCATATGTTCTGGAACCCAATTCATATCATTTGCAGCATCTTTAATTTGAGAAGTTAAGTCTCTAACAGCTATAAACCATTGTTTTTTAACTAAAATTTCAATAGGAGTTTTACATCTCCAACATTTACCAACATTTTGATCTACATTTTCTTGTTTAATGAGATATCCTTCATCTTCCAAATCATCAATAGTTTTTAATTTACATTCTTGTAAACCTAAACCTTCATATCTACCTGCACTTTCAGTCATTAAACCTTTCTCATCAATAGCTTCAATGATTTCTAAACCATGTTTATTTACCCAACTTACATCTGTCTTATCACCAAAAGTACAAACCATAACTGCTCCAGTACCAAATTCAGGATCAACCTCCTCATCAGCTATTATTTTTACCTTTTGACAAGATAAAGGAACTTCAACATATTTATTTAATAATTTAGAATATCTTGAATCTTCAGGATTAACTACAACAGCTACACATGCAGACATGAGTTCTGGTCTTGTTGTAGCTATTAAAACACCTTCTTCATCTGCTTGTGCTTGCTTACCAGAAGTTTTAGAAGATGTAATATCATCATAAATTGATTCTTTTGCAGGTGGGAAGTTTACATAATTTAAGAATGTTTCATTTTCATCATATTCTACTTCTGCAAAAGCAATAGCTGTCTCACACCTTGGACACCAATTTACAGGGTGAATTCCTTGATAAAGTAAATTATCATCATACATTTTCAAAAATGAATATTGTGTTTTCCTCATATATTCTGGAGTCATTGTAACAAATTCTCTACTCCAATCTTGTGAGAAACCAAGTAATTTCATTTGATTTTTCATTAAATCAATATTTTCTGTTGTAAGATCTACACAATACTTCCTAAATTCTGCTTTTGAAATATCATTTTTCTTAATGTTATGAGTTTCTTCTACTTTAACTTCAGTTGGAAGACCATGACAATCCCATCCTTGAGGAAATAGTACATCTAATCCTTTTAAACGCCTATATCTTGCATTCATATCAATATAAGTCCAATTTAAAACATGACCTAAATGAATTGAACCTGTAGGATATGGTGGTGGAGTATCAATCACATATCTTGGTTTTGTCCCATCATCGAGAAATTTGTATATTTCATCATTTTCCCATTTTTTCTGCCATTCTTTTTCGCAGCCTTGATTATAATCTTTAGGAATATCTTTTTCTAACATCTACAATCTCCAAAAAATACATAAGAATAAATAATTATTATAATTAAATATATATTATAAATTATAAATAAAATTATCTTTTTTAAAAATATTAAAAACTATTCCAAAATAATATGAGTAAAAAAAATATTCCGAATATAAAATAAAAAATTTCCAACAGAAACTATTATTATACAATACATGTATTTTGAATTTAAAAGAGAACTAATTGCAACAATAATAAAATAAAAATATTAAATATATTTAAAATCCTTTCTATTCTTTTATTTTTAAATATCTTTTATAAAATTTATAAACAATTATAAATAAAATAGCAAAAAAAACAAGTTTATATCCAAACCATATGTTTTTTATATCAAATATAAATAAAATTAATTTAACACTTAACATTAAAATTGATCCAACAATAATTAAAAAAGTAATTCTTTTAAAGGGATATGTATAATTTTCTCTTTCTAAAGTTAAATATAATACTACAAAAGAAATTAATGCTACAAAAGGAACAGTTAACATATTCGTTTCTTTTAATTCTATTAATGAAAGGAATAGTGTTAAAAATGCGAACATAGGAATTAATAAATATTTTTTTAAAAATTTAGTTTTATATGTTAAAGTAATAGTGCTGAATTTTTCTATAAATTCTGGAGTGCACAAATTATTATATTCTTTGGAGTTCAAAAGTAATGTTGATCTGTTTTTTATATTATTTTTAGAAATAAGAATAGGAATATCTTCATCTAAATCATAATATTCTATGTTTGTTTCAATATCCTCAGAACTATCATCATAAATGTATTCTGTTATTGAATTATATGTAAATTTTTTATAAGCTTTAATTTTTGAATTTTCTTCATCATTAATATAATAAATCAATTCAACAGTAGAATTATCTAATTCTAATCCATGAGGAATATGTAAATTAAATTCAGGTTGGATAAATTCTTCAATAATATAATCAGATTCATAACAACGTCTCATATTGGCGAATTTAGTCGTGTTTCTTGAAAAAAAATCCTTAATAAAATAAAAACAAATTTTTAAAAAATTCCAAATTCCTCCATACTTTTCATTGAAAATAGTTTTTTCTAAAATGGGATTATTATCAACAAAATCGTATCCTATTTCTAATTTAATGTGTTTAACTTCCCTTTCATCATCTTCTACATAATTTATGAATTCATCAATTTCTACATCATTCCAATGACTATTTTCTAAAATTTCTTTTAATGAAGACATAGTCAAAGAAGGGAAGTTATTATCTTTTCCTAATGAAATTTTAATACTAGTATCAAAAAAGAGGTAAGCTAACTCTCCTCCAGTTATTCTATTTTTAACATATAAATTAGCAAATTTAATATCTTCAAAATCATAATAAAAATAATCATCTAAAGAAATAAAATCAAAAACAAAAATAATTTTTTGATTATATTTATCTTTTGAATAAGATTCGAACACATGGTACCATGTTTGATTTATTATAGAAAATGACATGTGCAAAAAGTATTTTAATTATTTAATTTTTTACCATTTTTTAAATCTTCTAATTGTTTTTTAGAAATTGGCCTCATACCCTTAATTTTATTAGTACGTAATCCCAATAGTTTATAATGTTTTCCATCTCTCATCATATTAAAAAAACTCCAAAAATTATTTAAAAATTTAATATCTAATGATTATATTGTTTATATATTATCTTAATTTCCTCAATTATTATATTATCTACTATAATATATAAATTTTATTTAATTGCTTTTATGATAAATATATGTGTTTTTCATATAATCAAAAATTTTATCTAAAGTATAGATAATATAATTTATAATATGAATTATGTACTTATATATCTTTCTATTTATGAATAAAACATTATTGTGCTGATTTAGTATTAATACATTAAATTAATAAAATTTATAGTAAAAAAAATTGAAAAAATAAAAAACTCCAATAAAATTATTTATAAATAAAATGAAATTAATATTAAATATTAGTATAAGGTAAATTTAAAATGGTGAGAAAATGAATTTTTTATGGTTTTATATAGCTGTTGCATTAGCTTTTAGTGATATAATACATTCACATATAATGTGGAGGATATTCAATAATTTTTACATATTATTAGCTGGATTAATACACAATACAGTACACTCCCCTTTACAAACTTGGATTATACATGAATTAATAGAAGCAATTTTCCATTTTTGTGTGATTTCATTGTTGTTTTTCTCATTTAAAATAGGAATGGCAGCTGCATTTATTCATTTTGTAATAGATGTAAGTCATACCATATTAATAAGAGATTTACCACCAATACCACATAGAGCATTGCATTTTGTTATAGAATCTGCATTTTTTATGCTTATTTATGGACTTTAGGAGATTTAATTAAATGCCAGTTATTACATTTAAATATACAGACTTAGAAGAATTTGGAATAAATATTGAAAATGATAAGTTAATTGACATCATACCTATGATGGGTAGTGATATTGAAGACTTTAATGATGATGAAATTAAAGTAGAATTCTTCCCAAATCGTCCAGATAATTTATCTATTGAAGGAGTAGCTAGATCTTTTAAAGGATTTATATCACAAGAAGTTGGTCTTCCAAATTATAAATTAAATGATTCTAATGAAAAAGTAATTGTTAGTGATGAAATACTAGAAATTAGGCCTTATATTGGATTTGCAAAAATTAAAGGAACTAATTTTAAAGGAGATAAGCTTAAACAAATCATGGATTTTCAAGAAAATCTTCATTGGGTAATTGGAAGAGATAGGAAAAAAGTAGCTATTGGAATACATAATGCTGATGTAATAACTGCTCCTTATAAATACATAGCTAGTTCAAAAGACGAAAATTCATTTATAGCTTTAGAAACTGAAAGTGAAATGACACCTGATGAAATATTAAAAGATCATGAAAAAGGAGCTAAATATTCTCATTTACTTGAAAGTTTTGATAAATATCCTATAATTTTAGATAATGACAATCAAGTTTTATCTATGCCTCCAATTATAAATGGAGAGCTAACGAAATTAACTGAAGATACTGAAAATGTAATTGTAGATGTTACAGGAACAGATGAAAAAGCAGTTAATCAAACATTAAACATTATTTGTTCTTCATTTGCAGAAGGTGGAGCACAAATTGAAACAATAGAAGTAGTTTATCCTAATGAAACTATAATAACACCTAATTTAAAAACACAAGAGAAAACTGTTCATGTTGATTTAGCTAATAAGTTAATAGGTGGAACAAGCTTAAATGCTGATGATATAGCTAAATTACTTAAAAAAGCAAGATTTGATAGTGAACTTATAAATGATAATGAAGTTAAAGCTATTATTCCATCTTACAGAATAGATATTTTACATGAAGTAGATGTTGTTGAAAATATAGCTATTCAATATTGTATAAATAAAGTTGAAGCTGAACTTCCAGATGTATCAACAATTGCATCAGAACATAATTGGTTTAAATCTGAGAAGACAATAAGAGAAGTTATGATTGGATTAGGTTTTCAAGAAGTTATGAGTTTAATGCTTACAAGTGAAAAATCTCACTATGAAAATATGTTACAATCAGAAGATGAGCATGTTGAAGTATTAAAACCAATTACAATTGATAGAACTATGATTAGAAAAAGTTTAATTAATAGTTTAATGGAATTTTTAGAAGATAATAAACATGAAGATTTACCTCAAAAGTTATTTGAAATAGGAGATGTATTATATCTTGATGATACAAAAGAAACAAAAGTTAAAACTGTTAAAAAACTTGCAGGAGTAATTTGTCATTCATCTGCAAACTTTACAGAAATGAAAACTAATATTACAACTATTTTAGATAATTTAGGTTATTCAATGGAAATATCTTCTTCTGATAATCCTAGTTTTATTTCAGGACGCGTAGCTAATTTAAAAGGAAGTTCTGAAAATGGTACAATATCAGGATTCTTTGGAGAAATATCACCAAAAGTAATTAGAAACTTTACATTAGAATATCCTGTAATAGCTTTTGAAATTACTTTTTAAAGTTAAATAAATTAAAAAAAATTAAAAAAAAGGAATAATAATATTCCTTCTTATTTTTAAACTACTATAACATTATTACTAGTACTATATCCTTTCCAAGTAGCTGTAGCAATGTAACTGTTAGGATCTAAATTAATATTTAGTCTAACAATACCATCCATACCACTTGTTCTATTATATAATACACCATTAATGTTAATTTGAATTGTTTGATTAGTTACAGGGTTTGCATCACGATCTAAGACTAAAACATTATAAGTATCATTAGTACCGAATGTTTTATTTAAATCATATCCAATAAGAATAGGATTAACAGTAATATTATTACTTACACTCATACCACCATAAGTAGTAGTGATAGCATATTCTCTAGGATCAAGATTAATGTTTAACTTAGCAATACCATCATCATTAGTAGTTCTATTATAAATTCTACCATTAATATTAAATGTCACATTAACACCAGATAAAGGATTTCCTTGAGGATCTAAAACTAAAGCATTAAATGTATCATTTTCAGCAAAGGTCTTATTTAAATTATTAGTTTCAATTATAGGTTTAACTAAAATAGTATTAGAAATGCTTAAACCATCGTAAGATGCTGTAATAATATAGAAACCTGGATCTAAATTAATATTTAAAGTAGCTGTTCCATTAACACTAGTTCTATTATAAATTCTACCATTAATATTAAATGTTACATTAACACCAGATAAAGGATTACCTTCTTTATCAAAAACATCTACATTATATTGTGTACCATTACGGAAATATTTCTCAACATCTTCTGCAGTAAGGAATGGTTCAATATCTATAAAAGTACTTACAGTTTTATTATTATATTTATCATTTCCTTTAAATTCTGAGCTAACATTGTAAAGACCTGGATCTAAATTAATGTTTAAAGAAACTGTACCATTTTCATCAGTTGTTCTATTATAAGTTACACCATTAACAGTGATGAAAACAAGTAAACCTTTAATAGGATTTCCTAAGTAATCAGTGAGAATAGCTATATATCTAGTTCCATCTTTATAAAACATGAAAATATCCTCAGTATCTATTATAATATCCCCTTTAATAACTTCAAAATCAATTATAGTAGTAAATGGATTTACATTACCATCACCAAGATAATTTAAAACACCAGTAAAATTACCAACTTCTAAATCATCAAGATAGAAAATAGCATTACTTCCAATAATAGTACCATTATATATTGTACCATTAACATTTAATGTAATATTGCCAGTAGCATCTTGATTAATAGGTATGATTAAAACATTTTCTTCATTAATTGTAACATCAATATTATCATCAACAGTGATATTTCCTTTTATAATTTCTAAATCTATTTCAGAAGAATTCAAAGCAATGTATTCACAATATTCCTCATATACATGTCTAAATTGTACTGTATAATTACCAACTTTTTTATCATCAAAATTAACAGTAAATGTACCATTATCACCAGTAGTTATAGTTTTATAGAAAACTCCATTGAGATATACATCTAATTCTAAAACATCATCAAATGCTAAATTAGTAATTTGACCTTCAATAGTAGTATTTCCATAGTTGAAAACATAAGAGTTATTTAAATTATTGAAATCAATTACACGTTTTGATGCATTAATAACTGTATCATTTTTAATAGCCTCATATCTATCATCAATTAGTTGAACAATAACTCTCCATTCATTTATCCATGTAATATAATAAGGAATGCTAAATGATCCATTTACATTTTCAACGATAAAACTATCAGAATCAATAGTAACATTTAAACTAACTTTATCTGAGTTTTTAAGACCAACTATTTCACCAGTAATATTTATTGTATCTCCATAATAAATTAATTCATCATCTAATTTAGTTATTTTAATTTGAGCTACGGTTTTATTAATAGTTAAATTGTAAATAGTAGAATTAACAGCATTATATTTATTTGTTCCATTAAATCTAACTTGAATAGTATAATTTCCAGGAACTAAAGTTTTTAAATCAAATTCAAAATTACCATTATCAGATATAACAGAGCTATTATATTCTCCATTAATCCATAAATCAACAGTAATATTATCATTATCAATCAAATCATCAATAGTGCCTTCAACAATTGTTTCACCATAAGTATCATTTTGATTATCTAAATTAATAGTAAGATTAATAGCTTCTCTAACTTCAAATTCTATTACAGATATAACTTCCCCATTAAAGTAGATTGTTAAGTTATAATCTCCAGTAGCATTTGGAAGAGGAATAGTTAATTTATTTTCAATAAGATCTTTATTAACAATATATTCAGTTCCATTTACATCAATTACAATAGGAGGTAATAAGTCAACATCCACAGGAGTTGAATCATTTAATTTAACAACAATATTATACACTAAATTATCATTAAGATAGGTTATATTATTAATTGCTTCAAGTTCTAAATCTACTTGAATATAATTTTCTAAAGTTTTAACACCTCTAATTACATTTGTAATTGTTGGATCGTTAGATCCCCAAAAGTTACCAGATAAAATATTATTTTCTTCTGCTGAACCATCACCAACAAAAATAGTAAAACCATCATTATTATTATAAAATGCAGAATAAGAAACAGTTAAATTACCAGTATCGGAATTAATTATAGCTCCACCTGCAGCAGCACTATTATTTTCAAATATACTACTTTCAATAGTAAGTACGTCTACATTTTGTATAGCTCCACCATTTGTAGCATTATTATTTGTAAATTCACTATTTTTTATATCCAAATTTTTTGCATTATATATAGCTCCACCTAAAATAGCAGAATTATTATTAAAAATAGTTCCATCAATAGACATGTCAGCTGTATTACCTATTGCTCCAGCAGCAAATGCTGAATTATTATTAAAAGTTGAATCATTTAAATTTAAAGTTGATGATCCTAAGTTCAATATAGCTCCACCAGCAATATAACCTTCAATAGTTGCATAATTGTTTTCAAAAAGACAATTGATAATATCCAAATCAGAATTCGTATTATAAATAGCTCCACCAGTAGTCGCTCCATTATTAGTGAAATTAGTGTTTATAATTTCAAGACTGCCAAAATTAAGTATTGCCCCACCTGATGGAATGTAATTATTATTCAAATCTAATGTTACTTGATTATTATCAAAAAGACCATTAGATATTGTTACAGTAGCATTATTATTATAAATAGCTCCACCATTTCCAGTAGCTCCTTCATATGTTAATCCTTTATTATTAATAAAAGTAGATCCATCAATTGTTACTTCACTAGTTTTTAACATTAATGCCCCACCTTTAATTGCAAGGTTATTATCAAAAATACTATCAGAAATATCTATAGTTCCATTTTCTATACAAATAGCTCCACCATTATGTCTTGCTGTATTATCCATAAAAGTACAATTAATAATAGTTAATTGACCAAGAGAGTAGATTGCACCACCATATCCAGAATATTCTTCTCCAGCAAGCAATGTTGCATTACCATTTTTTAATATAACATTTTCTAATGTTAAAAATCCATTTTCTTCAATATTAAAAATTCTAACAAGATTATTTCCATCAATAACCCCATTTTTAATTGTGATTTCTTTATCAATAACAATACCATCATAATAAGATCCAGTATCATTATATTTTACAATTCCACCTTCTAAATCAACAACATCATTATCATTTATCTCATTTTCAAGCCATGTGAAGTTGTTTACATCAGATGTTTCATCATCAAATAAGCTATTATCATGCGTTATACCAATTTCAACGTCTTCTGCTACAACCGAACCAACAGAAAATAAAATTAATATAAGCAATAAGCTTAATTTTAGCATTTTTTGCATTTTAAATCCTCCAAAAATATATATGTAGTTTAATCTTACGATAAACTATATAAGAATTTATTATACTTAGACCATATAGTTTTCTATCTTTTTTTGTTATAAATAAGAACAATTCGGCAAGTATAAACAATTTATAACCTATAAAACAAAAAAATAAAATTATAATATGTTCATAATTTATGGACAATATTCTAAAAAAAATGAAAAAAAAATAATAAAAGGTATAAATTTTCCTTCTTTTAAAAATTAGATACTTAAACCAAAATCATATGCTTCATCTAAAGCTTTTTGATTGGAATTTACTTCACCTATATCATGTATATCTCCAACATCCAATGTACCAAGGATATTCATTCCAACATATTCAAATGGTGAAGCTTTAGTAAGTTCAATATATTGATTATATGATCCTTGTGGAGCACCATAAGCAAACATTAAAATAGCATCTTTTCCTTCAAGAGATTTATTAGGATTTCTTGATATAGAATAAAGCCTATCTACAAATATTTTACCTTGAGCAGACATTTGTCCATAATAAATAGGACTTGTAAATATAAGACAATCAGCATCTAATAGCTCATCTAATACACCATTCATATCATCATTTCTTGCACAATCAAGCCCTTCAGCACAAGTTTCACAAGCCAAACAAGGTGATATATCTAAATCATTTAAAATGTATTTTTTAGTTTCTATTCCTTCACTAGATGCACCTTTAAGTGCTTGATCTAAAAGAATTTCTGAATTTCCACCTTTTCTAGGACTTGCACAAATTCCAACTACTTTCATAATATCATCTCCAAAACGTTATTTAAAATATATGTATTTTATATAAAATAAAAATTTCGAAAAAAAGATTGATTTTAAGAATAATCTAAATTAATATCTATTTCAGTTTCTGCATTTGGATATTTTTCTTTAATAATTTCAGTTAAATTTTTTTTAAACATATAAAAATCATTTACACTGAAATCAACAACGACATCAAAACGAAACAGCTGATTAGATTTATTATAGCTAAAATTATGAATACTTATTGCTCCTGGAAAATCCTTAATTATATACTTAACATATTCTCTTCTTTCTACAACATTTTTATCATATGTATTTACAGAATGAAGACCAAAAACCACATGAATATTATAATTATCCCAAATATAATGTTGAGCAGCATCCATAGCTCCATATGCTTCTTCAACAGTAACATAATCAGGTAATTCTACATTTATAGAAGCTAATTTTGTTGTTGGACCATAATCATGTGCAATTAAATCATATGCTCCTATTATAGGTTCAAATTTTAATACTTCTTTTTTTAATGTCTCAGTTAATTTTTTATTTGGGCGTTTACCAATTAAACTACTAATTGTATCTTTTATAAGAGATAATCCAGTGTAACAAATAAAAATTGATAAAATAATCCCTACATATCCATCAATATACCAACCAGTGTATTTTGAGACAATAGCACTTAAAACCACTAATGTTGATGTTAATACATCTACTTTAGCATCAGCTGCAGAAGCTATTAATGCTTCAGATTGTGTCCTCTCACCCATAAATTTTGTAAATATAGCTAAAGCCCATTTACCAATAATCATTATAATTAAAATAATAATTTGAAATGTTAAAAAATAAGTATATTCAGGATTAATAATTCTCCCTATACTTATTCTTAGAAATTCAAAACCTGTAAAAAGAATGATTGCAGAAATAACCATTCCTGATAAATATTCAATTCTCCCATATCCTAAAGGATGATCATGATCAGGAGGTAATTGAGATAACTTTAATCCTAAAATAGTTATAATAGATGAAGAAACATCAATTAAATTATTTACTCCATCAGAAATAATAGAAATAGAATTTGAAATGATTCCTATAATAATTTTTGATATAGAAAAGATTATATTAGCAGCTATTCCCATAATTGCTGCAAATGTTATCATTCTTGTTCTTTCATTTCTACTTAAATTTTTTTTATTAAAAAAACTTGGAAAAAAACGTTTAATCATTAATTTACTCCACATAAATTAAAAAAAAAGAAAAGTAATAAGAAGTTTATTGAACTTCAAAAGATTTTTTAAGTAAGTCAACATTAATGTAACCAGTGTTAAATACTTCACCAGTTCTTAAATCATTAATAATAACTTCTGCAGGTGCAAACATTCCTTTATCGATTTTATAGAAATCAAATTCTGCTTCTTTAAATACTTCAAAGAATGGTTTTCCATATCCATCTGCTGCAGATGAAGGTAATTTAGCAGCTAATCCTGCAATATCGTCCCCTTCTTCAGATTCTATATAATAATAAACTCTTCCACCAAAGAGTACTGCATCATTAGTTTTACCCATAGCTTTTAATCCATCTGGATCAATTGGAGCTATTGGAGCTATTGCTGCTGCAAGTTTTACTTTAGTTACATCAAAATGAAGTGCTTCTAACATTTTATAAGTACCATTTTCAGCACATCTACCAGAAATTTGAATAGAACCAACTAAAGAAGAAGTAGGTGCAACAAGTAAGTATACATTTTTAACATCAACTTTACATTCATCAGCAATGTATTGAGCTACTTCATCAGTAGGTAATACATCTGATTCTAAAGTGAGAATAGCTATATCAGCATCATCTTTATAATTAATTTCTTCATAAGTTTCTGCAGGTTTTAAAGATAAAGCTCTTGCAGGACCAGACCCTAATGCAAAGAAATCTCCAACAGACACTGACCAACCAGCTTTTTGAGAACCTAATGTTGAAATAGCTGGAAAACTTGTTTTAGTTTTAACAGCAGGCAATGCGAAAGTTTCAGATAAATCTCCAGGAATAGAAATACCTACTTCTGAGAGTCCACCAAGACAAACCTTAGTATATAATTCTCCTGCTTTAAAACTTCCATAAACATTTACACCACAGTCTAAAACTGTAGCTCCATTATTTAATTTTTCTACACGAATATCGATTTCATCAGCTTTTTCTATCATTACATCTACAGTTTTTTTAGCTTCTAAATTGACACTAACCATTATTTAGTCTCCTATATTTAAAATAAATTTACAAATAACATTAAGTAAACTATTATAAAATTAGTATATATTTAGAAATATTTAAAAGTTTATAAAATATCTTAATAGAAAAATTGTTTAAAATTAAAATAAATTATTTATTCTATTTAAATCTGGCATTTCTTTTTTATTTTTATGGAATATTTCAACAAACCAAATTTTTCTCTCTGCTTCATCAAAAATAAAAACTATTCTAAAACCTGAATCTGCTCCTTTTTTAATTTTTTTACAACGAAAACGTTTAATTATAAAACAAGGAAAAATAACTTTAATATTAAGACCTGAAATAGGAAAATATCCTCTTTCAACAGTAAATCTAGAATTATTATCTTTAAAATTCTGATTCATTGTCATTTTAAGTCTTTCTAAATCATCTATTAAGGATGGACATTTATTTCGGTTAATAAAAAAATCATGTTCTTCTTTAAATTTAGGTAAAAGACTGAATTCTAATTCAAAAGAATCATCATTCATCATACTCCCTCACAGAGTATTCATCATCCCTATAAAATACAAATTCATAATCTATTTCTTCTTCATTATTTGTAACCTTCCAAGGCATATCTCCATGAGAATAATTACTTATTTCAGTAGCATTCTTATCAGACAATTTATTAATAATATCATTAATAACATTTATTTCAGATGAATTTAGATTATTAGTGTTTGGTTCTTTTAATGAGTTATAAAAATATTTAGTATAATCTATAGCTTTGCCAGAATGTTCTTCAATCTTATTTTCATCAACTAAATCATTTCTTATTTCCTTAAAATGCTGTGGAATAGGCCCATTTTTTTTACGAATATATGTTTCACCTGTTAAAGATGTTTCATATAATTCATAGAAATTAAAGTCAGAAAAATATAATAATTTATATAAAACTGTCCTACCTACATTATGTTTACACCCACATTTACTAATAATAAAATGTAAAACAGCTTTTAATTTTTCTTTATTCAACTTTATTTCCTCATTCATATCATTCATCTCCACTTAATAGAATTTCAGTCATAGTTATATATTTATTATGTAACAATTAGTTAATAAAACCTTCTATAATGAATAAAAATGAAATTATTCAAAAAAATATTAGAACAAAAACACAAATGTGCATTCTCAAAAATTAAAAAAGTACTAAAATATATGAAAAATTGTTTAAAAAAAGAAAAAGAAAAAAAGATAAATTAATTATCTTTTAAGATTACATCATTGGAGGCATTCCGCCCATTGCAGAAGGATCCATTCCACCCATATCAGGTTCACCACGACCGCTGGATGCGATTACATCATCGATTCTTAAAATCATTTCAGCAGCTTCACTAGCAGATTGAATAGCTTGTTTTTTGACACGTTTTGGTTCAATTACACCAGCTTCTTTCATATCCATTACAGTTCCATCAAATACATTGAGGCCCATAACTGAGGATTTTTCATGTGCAGCTCTTAAATCTACTAAAGAATCAATACTATCTAAACCAGCATTTTCAGCTAAAGTTTTAGGAACAACTTCTAAACTTTCTGCAAATGCATTTACAGCTAATTGTTCTCTTCCACTAATGGATTCAGCATAATCTTTGAGTTTTTTAGCCATAGCTATTTCTGGAGCTCCTCCACCAGCAACGACTTTACCATCTTCAATAGTTGCAGCAATTACACCAATAGCATCATCAATAGCTCTTTCGATTTCATCTACAACATGTTTGGTACTTCCTCTTAAGAATAAGGTAACAGCTTTTGCAGCTTTACATTCTTCTACGAAGATCATTTCTTCACCAGAAATCTTTTTCTCTTCTACAATACCTGCTTCACCTAAATCTTCAGGAGTTAAATCATCAAAATTAGAAATAACAGTAGCACCAGTAGCTTTAGATAATTTTTCAATATCTGATTTTTTAACTCTTCTTACAGCTAAAATTCCTGCTTTAGCTAAGAAGTGTTGTGCCAAATCATCAATACCTTTTTGTGCAAATAATACATTAGCACCAGAATCAACGATTTTATTGATCATATCTTTAACCATGTTTTCTTCTTGTTCAATGAAAGCTTGCATTTGAGCAGGATCAGTGATTCTGATTTCTGCATCAACTTCAGTTTCTTTTACTTCAAGAGGAGCATTTAATAAAGCTATTTTAGCGTTTTCTATTTTACCAGGCATACCTGCGTGTACTCTTTCTTTGTCTACAATAACACCTTCGACTAATTTTGAGTCTTCGACAACAGTACCTTCTTTTTTCTCGATTTTGATTTGTTCGCTATCAACAACACCGTCTTCTTCAACTTGTTTAACAGCGTCAACAACTAAATTAGCTAATGGTTCACGAGCTTTTTCAGTTCCTTTACCAGTCATTGCAGTCATAGCTACATTGATTAACATTTCTCTTGAGACATCATCAATAGAAATTTCATTTAAAATTTCTTGAGCTTTTTCTGCTGCTTTTCTGTAACCCATAGCTATGATAGTAGGATGAATATCAGAATCTAATAATGATTCGGATTTTTTAAGTAATTCACCAGCAATAATAACTGCAGTTGTAGTTCCGTCTCCAACTTCGTCTTCTTGGGTTTTAGCTACTTCAACTAACATTTTAGCTGCAGGATGTTCAATATCCATTTCTTTTAAAATAGTAACTCCATCGTTTGTTACAACAATATCTCCAAGACCATCTACTAACATTTTGTCCATTCCTTTTGGACCTAAAGTTGTTCTTACTGTTTCTGCAAGTACTTTACCAGCTAATATATTAGTTCTTTGAGCATCTCTGCCAAGAATTCTATTAGTACCTTCTGGTAAAACAAAAATTGGTTGTCCACCTTGTGCCATAATAATCACCTTATATTTTTTTAAATAAATAATTAAATTTTATAAGAATATTACAAATTAATACCATTAAAACAAACATTTACAAATTTTTAAAAATTAAAAATAACATTTAAATTAATGTAATATTCTAATATAAACTGGGTTTGATGTTATATAAATACTTTGTGGTTAAACTTGAAAAATAGCTATTTTATTATTTTTCATACTTCTTATTTATCTCATTAAAAGCATTTAATAGCTCATATTTCAAAGAATCATCAGATAATTTATTAATTAAATCATGAATTTTACCATCTTTAGCATAAGCCATTCTTGATTGTTTATATTGATATAAATTATAAATAACCTGAGTTTTTTCTTTTAATTTCTCATATTCAGCTAATTCATCAAGAATTTGATTATATAAAATTTCATCTGACATATCTACCTAACCCAGTCTTATAGTATATTATGTAATTGATAGTTATTAATTTTTATTATGAATTTTTTAATAATTTTAATAATAAAATATAATTATTATAAATATTAAAAAAGTAATTATATTTTTCAAAATATGTTTTATAAGATAGGAAGTTGATATAAGTGAAAATAACAAAAATAATATTATTTGTTTTAATATTAATTTTTTCAATGGGTTTTATATCTGCAGAAAACATTGATGATTCATCATTTGATGAACAAATAAATGTTTTAAGTAATGTTGTTGATTTTAGCTCACTAGAAAAAGAAATATATGATAATGGTAATGATGATTTTGAATTAGATTTAGAAGGAAAAAAAGTATCATATAACTTTACTAATGATGTTTATTTAAAAAATGGAATAGTGATTAATAAAACAGTTACTATTAAAAATGGAATAATTGATGCAAACAATAATCCTGTTAGAATATTTAATGTAACTAATACTGGAACACTATTACTTGAAAATATTACACTACAAAATACAAAATTATTATATACATATTATGGAGGAGTAATACATAATACTGGAAACGTTACAATAAAAGATTCTACTTTAAATAATAATGCTGCAGATTATGGAGCAGTAATATATAATAATGGAACTAAATTTACAATAATCAACTCTACATTTACATCTAATCATGCAATAAATGCTGGTATTATTTATAATATAGCAAATGATCTTATAATTATTAATTCAACATTTAATAACAATAGAGCACATGTTGGAGGAGCTATTTATACTGCTGGGCAAAATGTAATTATATCTAATTCTCTGTTTATAAACAATAAAGCTACAGAATATGGAGGAGCTATTTATACTAATAATCGTTACAGTGATTTAAATATTATAAATTCAATTTTTTATAATAATCTTGCAAATACTAATGGAGATACTGTATATGCTCATTATGGTAGTTTGAATTTATCTGGTAATTTTTGGTCAAGTAATAATCCAGATTTTACTCAAATAATATCTAAAGAAGGAAATATAATATTAAATAATTACATTACAATAAATTTAATTATAGATAATGAAAATTATACTTCTTATGTTGGAGAACTTTTAAATTATCATGTGCATATTGGTTTAAATGATAATAGTGCTCTGAATATAAATTTATTACATGAATTATTAGTTAATATTAATAATGAACAATTTATAGCTCAAGATAATATTGAAAAAAACTCAAGAAACATTACAACATATAACTATGGTAATTACTCTATCAAATTATATTATTTTGATAAATTGATAGATAATGTTAATTATAATGTTAAAGCTCATAATGACATAACTACTATTATTCTTAAAAATTCTACAAGTACTTTATTAGAAGAAAGTAAAATCATTGCTAATGTAGGTGGCCTAATTAATGATGAAGGCATTGTTTTAAATTTATATATTAATAATAAATACTATGGAAATAATAAAACCGATAAAGATGGCAATTTTATATTTTATATTCCTCCTTTAACATATGATCCAGGTAATTATTTAATACAATTAAGATTTAATGGTACAAATAGCTATAATGAGAAAAATTCAAATAATGCGAATTTAGAAATATTTGAGAAAAATGTTAAATTAATTTCTGATAATATTACAATGATTTATAGAAATGGTACTCGTTATGAGGCTATTTTAACAGATTATTTAAATAATCCGATTGAAGGAGAAATTATATTCATTACAGTTAATGGTGTAACTTACAATAGAACTACAGATAAAAATGGTTCAGTGACTTTAGCTATTAATTTAGCTCCTAATACATATAATATTACTACATTTTATTTAGGATCTGATAAATTAGATAATATTAGTATAACTACATCTTTATTCATTAATCCTACAATTATCGTAAGTAATCTTGAAAAATTCTATCTTAATGGATCTCAATATGAAGCAAAATTAATTGATAAAAATGGTAAAATCCTATCTAATAAAAATATTACATTTAATATTAATGGAGTATTTTATACAAGAACAACTAATGAATATGGAATAGCTACATTGAATATTAATTTGGCTCCTAATACTTATATAATAACTGCAGAATATGATGATTTAAAAGTAAGTAGTATCATACTTGTTAAACCAACATTAATTGCAAATAATCTTACAAAAATCTTTGGAACTCCAGATACATATGATATAAAAGTATTAGATAGTAAAGGTCAACTATTAAAAGGAGTAAATGTAACAATAAACATAAATGGAGTATTTTATACAAGAACAACTAATGAATATGGAATAGCTACATTAAATATTAATTTAGCTCCTAATACTTATATAATAACTGCAGAATATGATGATTTAAAAGTAAGTAGTATCATACTTGTTAAACCAACATTAATTGCAAATAATCTTACAAAAATCTTTGGAACTCCAGATACATATGATATAAAAGTATTAGATAGTAAAGGTCAACTATTAAAAGGAGTAAATGTAACAATAAACATAAATGGAGTATTTTATAATAGAACTACTAATTCTGAAGGTATTGCAAAATTAAATATTAATTTAGCTCCAAATTCATATATAGCTACTGCAACTTATAATGGACATAGCACAAGTAATGTAATAACAGTAAAAGGAATTTAATATTCCATTTTTTCTTTTTTAAATATACAAGGTGATATTATTAGATATATAGATTTAACACAAAAACTTGATAATAATCTAAATGTTTTCCCAGGTGATCCTGAATTTAAAATAGCTAATTTTAAATTACCAGATAATGATAAATCATACATTAATAATATTTCTGGAGGATTACATAGTGGAACACATATTGATGCACCATTACATTATATTAAAAATGGAAAAATGGTTTCTGCTTTAAAATTAGATAATTTAATTGGTAAATCATCAATTTTAGAATGTTCTTCTAATGAAAAAGAAATTCATATTGAAAAAGTAAAAAATCCACTAGAAAAAATAGTTATAATAAAGACATCTTGGTGTGATAATTTTAATAGTGATGAGTATTTTACCAATAATCCTTACTTGTCTTATGAATTTACTGAAAGTTTACTTGAAAAAAATATTCAAGGAATTGCTATAGATACACCATCTGTTGATAAATATGGAAAAAGTGAAATTCATGAACTTTTACTAGAAAATAATATATGGATTGTTGAAAATTTAACAAATACTGAAAAACTAGTAAAAAAAGAATATAATAGCTATTTTATTCCAATGAAAATAGCTAGTGAAGCATCATTTATAAGAGCTTTTGTTGAAAAATAAAATTAAACAGTAGCTAATTCTGTTTCCATAACTGGAGCATTAATATCATTTGTAGTAGACTTATCTAATGATTTTAATAATTTTTTATTATTCATTGAAACATCCACAGATAGATTAAGGCAGATTAATTTTTCAAAAACAGCAATTTTAATAGAAATATTTTTAATATTATTAAAATAGTCATTTGAAACATTAAATACTTTTGATGCATTTAAAATTTCTAATGCACACACCATACCATCTATATCAAAATCTAAAATTATATTACTTTCTAATTCAATAGATTCATCATAATTATAATTTTTTACTTTATTAATAAATAAAGCATCAGTATCAACATCATAACGATATTCTATATTATAATTTTTATCTTTCATAAGTTCTCACCCTTTTTTCTATAGGAGATAAATAACTTGTAATTAATTTAATGTCTTTATTATCATTTATTGATATAACAATACATACATCTTTTGATTTTTTAATAGGATGCTTATAAAAAATTTTAAAAGTATTGTAATTACTTTTCAATATCCCCACGTTTTCCTCGTTACTAAATAAAAGTTCATATATTAAATTAATATCATTGAATCTTTTATTAATAGAATCTACAATATGTTTGGTATTCCTAACCGTATTTTCTTCAATTAAATTTGGGTTCAAATCATTGATTATCTCAACAACTTCAAAAATAGAATAATTTTTGATAATAATACACCTACCTATCATTACAACTTAATTAAAACATATTTGAATAGTATATGAAATTGCCAATGATATTATTTTTAAATATATTAAGATAGATAAGTTATAAAAAATTAACTGTTTAATCATATAAAAATTTATATCAAAGTAAAAAATTAAAATGGAATAGACAAATTGAATTCAATGCAAATAGAGAATAATTAGAATGCTATTAAAAAATTAGGAATAAATTAAAAATAAAATAATTAGTCTCTATGGAGACTTTTTGATTTTTTAGAATTACTTTCTAAATCATTGAAAAATTCATTAACTTCTTCAAGTCTTTTAATTTTATCATCTTTTTTAAATAATTCTTGTTTAAGTTTAAAATATTTATCTTTAGGAATAGAGCTTTCTTTTAAAAGATTAATTTCATTATCTTTTTTATAGATTTCTTCTTTGGTTTTATCAAGTTCATCTTTAATAGAAATCATGCTTTTTTTACCATCGAGAGTTGTTTCTAACTTGATAATATCAATATTTTTCTCATCTAATTCTTTATTTAAAGATTTAATCTCAACATCTTTTTCAGCTATTATAGTTTTTGCATGGTCAAGTTTTTCATTAATATCAATTAATTCTTTCTTTTTAAAATCTTTTAATTGATCTGCAAAATACTCTTTAATTTCATCTAAAGAATTAGTAATATAATTTAACTCAAAAATCTTATTATCTTGAGTTTTAATGATTTCATCTTTTTCTTGAAGTAAATCATTATATGAAGCAAATTCACTTTCAGCCTTAGATTTAATCATATCAATTTCTTTTTGTTTATTATTGATTTCATCTTCAAAATTTTTAATAACAGAGTTTTCATTAATTCTTTCATTTTGAAATTCTAAATCTGTAACTTCAATTTTAGTTTTATCTAATTCTAATAAACATGCTTTAAATAAAGATTGTAAAGTTTCTTTTTCAGTGTCTGTTCCAAGCCCCATAATATCCCGATAATAAATTTTTAAAATATATTAATCCAATGTGAATATGAATTAATAAAAAACCATACACTTTTAAAACCTTAAAGATATAGTCTATGATGCATAATATAAGTTAAATTATGATATTAATACTATTTAAATATAGTCATGTCAATTAATAAAAAAAATAAACAATAGAAACTTAGAAATTCAAAAAAAGAAGAAAAAATTATAATAAAAAATAAATAAAATCAAAGGATTTTATTATTAATGAGCTCAGCATTTAAAATTGAAGCTCCTGCTGCTCCTCTAATAGTATTATGGCCTACAAGAACATATTTTAAACTATTTTCAAATACTGCATCTTTTCTCATTCTTCCAACAGTAACAGACATTCCATTATTAGCATTTCTATCCATTCTAGGTTGTGGTCTATCTTCCATCTCAGTTACAATTACTGGATTTTCTGGTGCAGAATGTAAATTTAGCTCTTGAGGAAGTCCTTTAAATGAAGACATTTTATCTGATACCTCACTTATTTCAAAATCATCTTCAAATTCTATGAAAACTGCTTCAGTATGTCCATCAACAACAGGTACTCTGTGACATGATGCAGATACATTGAAATTACATGGTGTAACATTACCATTTTCCTGAGAACCTAAAAGATATAATGTTTCACTTTCCATTTTCTCTTCTTCCCCACCAATATATGGAACAAGATTATCTATAATTGCCATTGAAGGAACACCATCATATCCTGCTCCAGAAATAGCTTGCATAGTTGAAACATGTACTTTTTTAATATTAAAATTATCTTGTATAGGTTTTAAAGTTAAAGTTAAAGCTATTGTTGAACAATTTGGATTAGTAACTATAAATCCATCCCAATTATTATTTTTTTGTTGTTCTTCAATCATAGCTAAAAAATCAGGATTCACCTCAGGAATAATCAAAGGAATATCTTTTTCCATTCTTAAAGCACTTGCATTAGATGCAACTACATGATTTTTTGCAAAAGCTTTTTCTTTTTTAGCTGCAAATTCTGATGGTAAAGATGAAAAGAAAATTTCTGTATCAGAAGATACTTCATTTGGATCTGAATCAGTTACAATAATATCTTTAACAGACTCTGGCATAGGTTCATCTAAATACCAAGTTGTAGCATCTTCATATCTTTTACCTGCTGATCGACTAGATGCACAAAGACTTGTAAGATTAAAATCAGGATGTTTATCAAGTAAACTTATAAACCTTTGACCTACCATTCCAGTAGCACCAAGAATACCAACATCTACCATAAAATCACCTTAAACCTAATACATCATTCATATCATTTATTTTACCTGGTTCAGCATTTGGAATAAATCTTAAAGCTCTCATAACACCAGCTATAAATACTTCTCTAGTATGAGCCCTATGGTTTATTTCTAATCTTTCACCATCTCCAATAAACATTACTGAATGATCTCCTACAATGTCGCCTCCACGAATAGCATGTAAACCAATTTCATTTTTGGTTCTCTCACCTACTAAACCTTCACGACCATAAACTCCAACTTCCTCAGGATTTCTACCTAATTCTTCACAAATAACTTCAAATGCAGTCATAGCTGTTCCAGAAGGAGCATCTTTTTTCTTATTATGATGTGCTTCAATAATTTCAATATCAAAATCATCTAATATTTTAGAAACATCTTTTAAAATTTTGAAAAATACATTTACCCCAATAGCCATATTAGAAGAAATTACAGCTTTAACATTATTTTTTTCAATATTTTCTGTGTTTTGTTTAACTTGTTCTTCTGTGAAACCTGTAGTTCCAACAACTAAATTTACTCCTAATTTAGATGCAGTTTCAATAGCACCAACTGCTGCAGGAGCTATTGTAAAATCAACTAATACATCAGCATTAGATTCTTTTAATGCTTCTTCCATTTTATTAGAAGGCATTATTTTAATACCTATTGGACCAATTCCAATCTTTTCACCAATATCTTGACCTTCTAAAGGACTATTTGGCATTTCAATAGCTGCTACTACTTCAATATCTTCTTGTTCTTGGATTTTTTTTATAATTCCAGAGCCCATTCTTCCAGCAGCTCCAGAAATCGCTACTTTAATCATATTATAACCTATTTAAATAAGTTCAGCTTCTTTTAAAGCTTTTTTAAGTATTTCAAGGTTTTCTTCTTTCATTGGTGCAAGAGGTTGTCTTACATGACCTGCAGCTAATCCCATTAAATTCAAAGCTTCTTTTGCAGGTACAGGATTACTTTCAATAAATAAAGCTTTTATCAAATCATACATTTGATAGTGAACTTCTCTTGCTTTATCATAATCTTCATTTAAGAAACAATTAACCATTAAAGCCATTCTTTTAGAATCAACATTAGCTGAAGCACTGATAACTCCCTGAGCTCCAAGCATCATCATAGGTAATGTTAAACCATCATCACCAGATAATATTATAAGTTCATCTTCCAAATTAGCTTCTTGAAGTAATCTAAAAGTTGTAGTGACTTTACTAATATCTCCAGTAGCTTCTTTTAAAGCTTTAACATTATCTAATTTAGCTATTTCAACAATTGACTCTGGTGAAATATCAATTCCCGTACGTGAAGGAACATTATATGCAATAAGTGGAATATCAGATTCATTGTTTATTGATTCAAAATGTTTAACCAACCCATGTTGTTGTGGTTTATTATAATATGGAGTAATTACTAAAGCTGCATCAGCACCAGCATTTTCTGAAAAATTAACTAAATCAATAGCTTCTTTTGTAGAATTACTTCCTGCTCCTGCTAAAGTAGTTACTCTACCATCAACTTCATCTATTAAAGTTTCAATTAAAAATTTATGTTCATCATGGCTCATTGTAGCTGATTCACCAGTTGTACCAACTGCAAGTAATCCATCAACACCATTTTCAATTAAATAATTTACATTATTTCTAAAACCTTCTTCATCTATTTCATTATTAGATTTAAAAGGAGTTACCATTGCAACATATGTACCTTGAAAATTCATTTTAAAACCTCTTTAATTAATTCAAAAGCTTTTTCTCCATCTTGCCATTCAACAAATAAAACAATAGCAGTTTGAGAAGAAGATATCTCAACAATATTAATATCATTCTCTTTAAGTGGATCAGTTATGCGAGAAATTATCCCTGGAGTATTAATAAAGTCAGGGTCCACCACAGTTAACATGGAAATATCTTTTCCAAGTGATAGTGAACTTAAAGTATTATTTTTCACAACTAAGTTGTGTAATAAATGATAAGCATCATTAGCATCTTTTTTATTTAAGAAAATTGTAATGGAATTTTGACCTGCAGAAATGCCAAATATGTTTATTTCATTATCTGCTAAAGTAGAAGTCAAAATTGATAAAAGACCTTGTTTTTTAAGCATATTTTCCCCTACAAGAGCTAAAACTTTTATAGGTTCTGGATATATAGTAGCTGATTTCATTATATCATCACCAAAAGGCCCTACAATAGCTGTTCCACTACTTTCCAAATTTCCCTTTTCATATGAGATAATCTTTGCATTAATTAATGGATCTTTGTATTTTAATGAATGAGGATGTAAAACTTGTGCTCCATGAGTAGCTAAATCTCTCATCTCTTCAACAGATATTTTATCTAATTTTAAAGCACTTTCAATCTTATTAGGATCAGTTGACATTACACCATCAACATCAGTTACAATTATTACCTCATCTGCATCTAAACAATGACCAAGTAAAAAAGCAGTAATATCACTACCGCCTCTTCCTAAGGTAGTAATTTCTCCATTTTTACCTTTTCCTACAAATCCACAAATAACAGGGATAATTCCTTGATTTACTAAATCTGTAATATTCTTACTTGCTTCTTGAGTTAAATCAAAGTCAATTCCTGCATTTAATGAATTAGAATCAGTAATTATTGGCCAGTTTTCATCATAAGGATCAATAAATTCAGACTTTACTCCTAATGATTCAATAGCTCCTGAAAAGATGCGGGAGCTAGTTAATTCACCCATAGATAAAATTTCTGCATTTTGTTTATCAGTAATAGCTTCACCAATAGCTTCATCCATAATCTTTATCAAATCATCAGTTGCTTTATTTATAGCTGATACAACTACAACAACTTTATTTCCTTTCATGTATTCATTTACAACAGATTGGGCTGCTTTTCTGATTCTCGAACCATTTCCTATTGAAGTTCCACCAAATTTAGCCACTATTAATTCCATTAACATTCACAACCTAATAAAATTATATCATTATTAAAAAGTGCTAAGATTATTCTTTATAAAAAAATAATGATATTCTATATATAATATAATTTAAAGTAATTCTAATTAATATACTTTAATGAAAAAAAGTTTTAAAAAATAGTTAAATAATTTTAGAAAAGAAAGAAATTATTCTGAGAGTGTCCAGTAATTAAGTTTTTTTAGGAAATTTTGAAAATAGTGGTTGTACATTAGTGTAATGGGAGTTAATTATTAATAGATAGTTTTTTTAGCTTTAAATTCCATATTTTGTTGATTTTAGTTGTTTTATTTGATATTGGTAGTTATTTTTTTTGAAGGATAAAAGTAATTTTTTATTTTCTTTTATGTGTTTTTTGTGTTGTTTTTATTTTTGATTATTGTAATCATTTTAAATTATTGTTTTATTAGTTTATTATTGTTTTTTAATCTAAGGAAGCATTTATATATGGTTATTACTAAATTAATTAGTATGAACTTGTTTATATGATTTTTTTATTATATTGGGCAATGTTTTTTAGTATAATGAATGTTAATGAAAAGGAGTTTTCTTTAAATGTTTTGTTTGGATGGTGTTTTGAATTTTAAGGAAGTGAATCGTAGTGTTAAAGTGCGTATTTATCCTGATGATGAACAAGAAGATTTGTTTAATCAAAATATTGGTTGTGTAAGGTTGGTTTATAATCATATTCTTAGTGAAATGATTTATGATT
The DNA here is from genome assembly GCF_046197865.1 of Methanobrevibacter sp. DSM 116169. Lineage (GTDB taxonomy): Archaea > Methanobacteriota > Methanobacteria > Methanobacteriales > Methanobacteriaceae > JAHKLT01. The sequence goes on from NZ_CP166990.1 coordinate 1,407,414, forward strand.
ATAAAATCGCTAAACAATATCATACTGGTCCTGTTAATCTTAATAATCGTAAGTATTGTAATATGAAGCTTACAAATCTTAAGAGAAATGTTAATTATGGTTTTTTGTATGATGTGGAATCTACTAGTTTGCAATCTGCTTTTAATAATCTTATTCAAGCTATGAAAAACTATTTTAGTGGTAGATCTAATTTTCCATATTTTAAAAGTAAAAAGCATGATGATAAGTTATCATTTAGAATAATAAATAATAATGTTATTGAAACTAGTAAAAATCATTTACGAGTCAATAAATATGGGTGGATTAAATGTAAAGGTTTACGTAACATTACAGGTAAAATACTGTCTGTAACTATATCATGTGTAGGTGATAAGTGGTTTGCAAGTATTAATTATAAAAATTCGATTGTTACTAAATTTGAAAAGACAAATAAAAGTGTTGGTGTGGATTTAGGGATTAAAAATCTTTTAACATTATCTAATGGTGAAGTGAAAGCCAAACTTCAACTCCAAAAATTAGAAAACAAAATACAAAAAGAACAAAGAAAAATATCCCGAAAAACAAAAAACAGCAACAATTGGAAAAAAAACAAAAAAAGAATACAAGAAAAATATTTAAAGCTTAAAAATACGAGAAAAGATTACATACATAAAATAACCACAGAAATAATAAAAAAATACGATAAAATAGTAATCGAAAACATTGAATCTCGTAAAATGATGAAAAAAACACCCTTGGGTAAAAAGAATAAAACCACACTATCCAAAAATATTGCGCACTCCTCATGGTATGAAATCATAAGACAACTAAAATACAAAGCCGAATGGTATGGAAAACAAATAATACAAGTCAATCCCAGAAACACTTCTAAAAAATGCCACAAATGCGGACACACCAACCAAAAACTAAAACTAGCTGACAGAACATGGACCTGCAACAAATGCAAAACACGACACGACAGAGACATCAACGCAGCCAAAAACATCCTAAAAAAAGGACACAAAAAAATATGTACCGTTGGAGAAACGGGAATTCAAGCTCGTGCTACTATGGTTCATAAGAACCATCTAAACAAGAAAAACCAATAAAATATTTTAAACATAAAATAAAAAATAAAATAAAAAAATAATTATTGGACAGTCTCATTCTTCTCTTTTTCTTAAGACCATAAGTCTTGTAACATATCCAGCAATTTTGTTTCTTAAATGTTTAGTACTTACAGTAGAGTATTCCATGACTAATTTTTTATTTTCATCAAAATCAGTTGTAAAAACTCCTTCATGAGTTTCTATAAGTTCTCTAGACAATCTTTTAACAAATGAAGTTCTAATATTACCCATTCTCATTCCTCCTTAAAATTTCTTCTTGCTCATTTTTACTTAAAATAGTTAGCATATTCATAATTTCTGATAAGATTTCTTCATCAATATTCTTATCAATAGCTAATTTATTAACTTTATCATGTAAAGACTTTTCCCTTTCTTTATCATAAATATCCATATCTAAATATTGCTTTGCAAATACTATATCTTTTGCAAGAGAAGTTCTGCGATAAATCAAGTCTACTAAGTCATTATCAATTTTATCAATTTGTTTTCTTGAATCTTCAAGAAGTTTTAAGGCTTCTTCCTTATTTTCAAACAATGTATTTTTACTCATTTTGAAAAACACCTAATTGATAATAATATAATTTATTGATATTTTAGTATTTAAATTATATAGGTGGATTTTTAGTAAAAATTTTAAAATCTTTACTAAATTAAACCATTATATTTTAAAAATGCAATCATTTGAGAGTAGGAATTTTCAACACTACCACTAGCTATTGTTCCATGAGCTGTTACAACTTCACATGTTACAGCAGGAATACCATTTAAATTAGCTACATCTTCAACAGCATCTGAATATTTTACACCAACAGCAGAATATATTAAATAATCATGTCCTGTTAAAGAAGCAATTCCTTTTGCCATATTTGCACTTTCAACTGTTGGAGAATATGTACCCATAGCTACATTTTTACCAGGATCTCCTCCAGGTCTTGTACAATGGAAATCACCTAATGCACTTACACCATATTCTATAGCTAAATTAATTACATTATTGGATACAGTTCCTGGATTATTTGCAACTCCATTTAAATTAACTCCATTATAATACCTTTCATTACTTGATGTCATAGCTGGTGCAATAAATGGAATAATATAAACTGTACCTGAAACTGGATTACTTTCTAAGTAATTTATAAGTTGCATTATAGCTACTTGAGAAGATAATTCATTTCCATGAATACCTGAAAGCATGAAAACTGCATCTCCAGATCCTCCTTTAACTGTTACCATTGGAGTTCCTGATTTAGCTAAGCTAACAATTTCTTTTAATAAATCTGAATTTGGTACATTATTATAAATTAAAGAATTTTTAGATAAATCTCCACCTGTATCCCAGTTGTGTAAAGTTAATTCAATTGAATTTTTAACAGATATATGATTAGAAGCTAAATTAACACTATCATTACCTGCAACATAATATGAAACAGAATATTCACCAGAATTTAAAGTGATATCTAATGTAGCTATTCCTTCTTCATTGGTTCTTCTTGTAAAAAGCTCACCATTTACATTAAAAGTAATGGTTTCATCATTTAATTTATTACCTTGACCATCAACTAAGGTAACTTGTAGATAATTTCCATCATTAAAAATATTAGATAAATCTTTACCAAATAAAACAGGTAATACTTCAATTATATTAGAAACAGATAATCCATTATATTGAGCAGTTATAATATATGTATTTGGATTTAAATTAATAGATAAACTAGCTATTCCCTCATTATTTGCAGTTCTATTATAAAAAATACCATTAATATTAAAAGTTACATTTTCACCAATAGCTAAATTACCTTCACTATCTAATACTTTAATTGTATATTGTGTTCCATTTTTATAATATTTAATAATATTTGAGTTTTCTATTAAATTAGAGAAAACTGTAATAAGATTAGAAGATTCTTCACCTGTAACTGTATTAAAAGAAGTTATAATATATGTATTAGGATCTAAATTAATATTTAAACGAGCAACACCTTTACTATCAGTAGTTCTAGTATAAATTACACCATTAATATTAAATCTAACATCAGTATTTGCTAAAGGGCTACTATCATAATCTAAAAACTCAGCATAATACTGAGAATCATTTTGAAACATTTTATTTAAATTACTACCATTTATTGTAGATAAAACTGTAATAAGATTTGAATCTCTATCTCCATTTTTATTAATAGCAGTTATAATATAAATACCAGGATCTAAATTAATATTTAAACTAGCTACACCTTTACTATCAGTAGATCGAGTATATAATACACCATTAATATTAAAATTAATATTAGAATTTATTAAAAAGCTACCATCACTATTTAAAAACTCAGCATAATATTGAGAACCATTTTGAAACATTTTAACTAAATTATTTCCCGAAATAGTAGATAATATAGTTAATTTATTCTCTATTGTATTAGATGCTGAATACAAATCATTACCTTTAAAAACTGCAGTAATATTATATTCGCCTGAATCTAAATTAAGATTTAAAGAAGCCATACCATTAATATTAGTGCTACGATTATATTCTACCCCTGAAACAGTAATTGAAATATTTTGATTAGCTATAGGAGTATTATTTGAATCATATAAATATACTTCATATTTAGATCCATCTTTATAATACATTTCAATATCATCAGCCTCTAATAAAGTCCCTATTTCTTCTGAGTAAACATTATTATTTATTTCATCTGCTGTTTCATTTAAATCACTAGCAGAAATGCCATTAATACTAATTAATAATATTAAAGCTAGTAAAAAGTATTTATAAGCTTTTTCCATATTTACACCTTATTTAAAAACACATCCTTTATTATTTATTTTTGTTTCAATGATTTCCCCTTCAAATTGTGACCAAGATTCTTTAATATCATCAATGTGTTCCTCTTCACAAACTGCAATAAAAGAAGAACCAGTACCAGATAAACCTGATGCATAAGCACCTGAGCTTAATGCTTCAATAGCTATTTGAGAATTAAAATTTAAAGCTGATGCATATATCAAACCATTTAAATTTAAAGCTTTAAAATAATCACCAGATTTAGCTATTTCAAATGCAGTTTCAACTAAAGGTGAAAGTAATTTCATTTTACTAACATCAGAATCAGCTGATGAGGAATGAAAATTAGGCATAAAAACTAAAACTGGTAATTCATCCATATTTTCTTTATGAATAATTTCCCTATACTCATTATTTGTTACAGTAACACCACCAAAGTAAGATGCTGTAGCATCATCAAATGCACCAGTTATTGTAACTCCTGCCTCAAGTGATGAGTCGATAGCTAAATTGATAATATCAAAATCATCTAAAGGTTTTTTATTGAACTCGTGGCTGATAATACTAGATAATCCTAAGACAATACCATTAGATAATGCACTACTACTTGATAAACCTGAACTCATTGGTAAATTAGATTTAGTTTTAATTTCAAAACTTATATCTTCATTAGAAATATTGAAATAATTTAATACATTTTTAACGCAAATTTCCATTAAATTTGTACTAGCACCAATATCTGAACTAAATTTCATTTCACCATTATTTGTAGATTTAAAATCTAAAATAATATCCAAATCAATACCAAAAGCTGAACCATAACCAGTAGCTATTGCATTTATGATTGTTGCTGAACCAATTGCAGAAACTCTTTTTTTCAATAAATCACCATAAAAATCAGAAGAAAAATCTTTTTTAAACATGATTATTTAATAAAATTATCCAATATAAATTTTATGGGTGTTTTTATATAAAAATTAGAAAATAAAAATAAAAAAAATAAGAGATAGTTTTTAATTATCTCTTTTAAGATTTTACAGTTACATTATTAGATGTAGCATATTCATTGTAATTTACTGTTGCAATGTATGATCCAGGATTTAAATTAATGTTTAATTTAGCTATACCATCATCACCAGTAATTCTATAATAAAATACACCATTAATATTGATTTCAACTGTTACATTTTTCAATGGATTACCTTGACCATCAAGAACTAATATATCATATGTTTCATTATTACCAAATGTTTTAACAAGATTACTAGTAAAAACTGTTTGTTTAACTTCGATATTATTACCTAGGCTTAAACCATTAAAAGAAGTGGTTATAGTATAATTACCAGGATTCAAATTAATATTTAACCTAGCAACACCACTAGAATTAGTAGTCTTAGTATATATTACACCATTAATATTAAAAGTAACATTAACATCTGCTAAAACATCACCATTTAAGCCAAATACAGTTACATCAAACTGTGTACCGTTCTTATAATATTTAACAAGATCTTTTGAAAGGATTGTTGAATTAACAATAACATAGTTATTACTACTTGCATTATTAAATTCATCTCCACCATTAAAGAAAACGCTAACTGAATAATTTCCAGGATTTAAATTAATATTCAAACTAGCTATTCCAGATTTATTAGTCTTTTTTAAATAGCTAACACCATTTATTGTAATGTTTATAGTTTTATTATCTAAAGGATTACCTAAGCTATCAAATAAACTTACAATAAACTGACTTCCATCTTTATAATACATTGTAAAATTACTTGCTTCAAGAATTACTTCCTTCTCATCATAAGCTACTGTATAAACTTTTAAACAAGCTGTAGCATTATAATCAAGCATGTCTTCCCAATTTTCACCATCTATACTCCAAAAAGATGTGTTCTCTTGTAGATGCATCCTACTAAATCCAATATGACCAATAAACTTATCAAATGCAATAATTTCATTTGCCATAAATGGTAAAGTTTTTGATTTTACAATAACTTTAAAAAGATCTCCATCATTAATAGGAATATATTTATCTAATTGAATAGTACTAAAACCAGGATAATAAGTTTTACCTACTTGACTATGTTTTAACTCATCATTAACATAAACAAACAGCTCATAGTCATTATCATATCCTTCAAAATAAGTACCGATAGCTGCAATTAAATCATTACCATATGCTTCAAATTGATTAGCATAATAATAAACATCTTCATCATTTAAAAAGCCATATTTTCCTGTCCAATCATATTGATAGTTCTTATTATAAGCTATTGTATTATTAAAGATAAAACCAACTGAAGGATCATAACAGAATTTTGTATCATAATAAGAGACATAGAAATACCCTTTATCTCCCCAATCTTCTCCCCAGCTATTTTGGACTATAAAAGCACCATCACCAGGAGTTTCTTGAACAAAATTATATTTACTGTAATTATCATCCCAACCAACTACTGTAACTTGATGATTAGGATTGTAAGAATCATAATAATAAAATGCACCAGTAGTAGAATTAAAATAATCACTTGTTATCTCACCTACAGAAGAATCAGGCATATGTATTCCAACAGATAGTGCACCATATTTAATAAGTGCATCTTTAATTAAATCATTATCTAATGAATTCTCACGTGGAGGTACAATAATAAGATCTTGAACATAAATTTCACTTATAATAAGTGGAGATATTTTACCTAATTCATCATAGCTATCATGTTCACTAATTAAAGGACCAAACCAATTAAGAAGATATCCAATACCCATTGTTTCTGAAAATCCACCTTCAGTTGCAAGTAAATCTCCAAATATTGAATATCTTAGCATTGCATTTTGAAGGTTATTTTCTGAGAAATCATAAAGTTCCCCGGTTGACTTTAATAATGCAGATTTTAAAGCAGTTAATGTTCCAAATGCCCAACAAGCACCCATAGATCCTTGATTTTTAACTGGACTAATCCATCCGAAATCCCGTAAATCAAATCTAAAAGGTAAATTTTCTAATATTAAAGAATTATTAATGAGTTCTATTTTTGCACCTTCACCAAACATTATGCTAACATAATATGTGTTGTTTGTAGAAATAGTATCATTATTAAATTCATTATTATTTAATATAATCTCTTCATCAAAATAACTAAATATAGCACTTCCTTCAGATGCAATATTATCTTTAAAAACATTATTATTCAATAATAAACTAGAATCATAGCTATAAATAGCTCCACCTAAACTATAATCAGATTCTAAACCATTATTTAAAAAAGTAGAATTTTCAATAAAAGCATCAGACATATCTAAATATAGTGCTCCACCAAATATTCCTCCTTCACCATCATATAATCCTTTATTTCCAGTGAAATTAGATCTAATAATTTTTATATTAGTAAATGAAGCATATATTGCTCCTCCATCATATTCAACTAGATTATTAATAAAATTAGAATCAGATATATTTACTCCACTTAATGTGTTTAATGCAACTATAGCTCCTCCAAATCCTGATGAACAGTTAATAAAATTAGAATTATCAATGATTAAATATGTATCTGAGAAGGATGAATCAGTAAAAATTGCTCCTCCATTAGCAGTTGATTTAGTATTAGTAAAATTAGAATCTAATATAATACAAATACCATCTTTTATACCTATTGCACCAGCAGTTTGATTAGCTATTAAATTACTAAAGCTAGAATTATAAATAGTTAAATTTCCACCATTATTATGAATAGCTGTTGAATATTTAGCTGATGTATTAAAAAAAGTAGAATTATTAATTATTCCTTCACCACGAGAAATATATACACTTCCCCATGTAGCATCATTAGCTAAAAATATACCATCATTTATATAATATTTTCCTGATATAAATAATGCTCCACCCATATCTGCAATATTATATGCAAAATCAGTTTCATTTAAAAATAATTTACCTGAAGAATAAATAGCTCCTCCAACACTTTTTGCAGAATTATTAATAAAATCATTACTATACACCTCCAAATTACCTGAAGAATAAATAGCCCCACCATAATTTGCAGAATTAATTAGGAAATCTGTAATATCCATAGACAAATTACCTGAAGAATAAACAGCTCCACCATACTCTGCAGAATTGTGAAAAAAGTCTGTAAATTCCATAGACATATTAGCTGAAGAATAAACAGCTCCACCATACTCTGCAGAATTGTGAAAAAAGTCTGTAAATTCCATAGACATATTAGCTGAAGAATAAACAGCTCCACCATATTTTGCAGAATTATTTTCAAAATAAGAATATTTTATATTAATATTTGTATTATTTGAATAAATAGCTCCACCATTACTTAATGTAAATCCATTTATTAAATTCAAGTTTCTTATTGTTACATTATCTCCGGTTATTTGAAATATTCTTGCTTGGCCATTACCATCTATTGTATAATCATCACCATCTAAAATAAAATTATTATGACTTATAATAACCCCATTTACAAGATTATTATCATCATTATCATATTTAAAGTCTTTATCTAAAACTAAAGTATCACCATCACCATAACTATCAATTTCACTTTGAAGTTCTGTAAAATTACCTTCTTGTGCTGATACTAAGCTAGTAGCAAAGACAAATATCATTAAAACTAATAAAAATTTCATTAATTTCATTATAAACCTCCAATTTATAAAAAATTTAATATCAAATTAATTATTGTTTTTTAAAGAAAATATATTTTTCTAAAACAATATTATAAAATCATTATGAAAAAAAGAAAAAAAATTTAAGAGATAGTTTTTAATTATCTCTTTTAAGATTTTACAGTTACATTATTAGATGTAGCATATTCATTGTAATTTACTGTTGCAATGTATGATCCAGGGTCTAAATTAATGTTTAATTTAGCTATACCATCACTACCTGTAATTCTATAATAAAATACACCATTAATGTTAATTTTAACTGTTACATTTTTCAATGGATTACCTTGACCATCAAAAACTAATACATCGTATGTTTCATTATTACCGAATGTTTTAACAAGATTACTAGTATAAACAATGGATTTAACCTCAATATTGTTACCTAAGCTTAAACCATTAAAAGAAGTGGTTATAGTATAATTTCCAGGATTCAAATTAATATTTAACCTAGCAACACCACTAGAATTAGTAGTTCTATTATACAATACACCATTAATATTAAAAGTAACATTAACATCAGCTAAAACATCACCATTTAAACCAAATACAGTTACATCAAACTGTGTGCCATTTTTATAAAATTTAATAAGATCTTTTGAAATAAAAGTAGATTCAACATCTATATAATTTTCAATACTTGCATTATTAAATTCATCTCCACCATCAAAGAAAACACTAACTGAATAATTTCCAGGATTCAAATTAATATTCAAACTAGCTATTCCAGATTCATTAGTCTTTTTTAAATAGCTAACACCATTAATAGTAATATTTACAGTCTTATTATCTAAAGGATTACCTAAAGCATCCAACAAAGTTACAATAAACTGACTACCATCTTTATAATACATTGTAAAATTATCTGCATTAAGGAAAACTTCTTTTACATCATAAGCAACAGTATAAACCTTCAAACAAGCTACAACATTACTATCATATAAATCTTCCCAATTTTCCCCATCATCACTAAAAAAAGAAACATTCTCAACTAAATGAACTCTAGTTTCATCAGCTTTCATAAATGGTACTGATTTTGATTTTATAACAACTTTAAAAAGATCTCCTTCCTTAATAGGAATATATTGATCTAGTTTAATAGTACTAAAACCAGGATAATAAGTTTTTCCAATTTGACTATATTTTAACTCATCATTAACATAAACAAACAACTCATAATCATTATCATATTCTTCAAAATAAGTTCCTACAGCTGCAATTAAATCTTGTCCATAGGAAATATATTCATTAGCATAATAGTAATAAGAATCGTTTTCAGCTATAGCAGATTCACTTTTTCCTGTCCAATCATATTGATAGTTCTTATTATAAGCTATTGTATTATTAAAAATAATACCCACAGATAAAAAAGAACAGAATTGTGTATCATAGTATGAAACATAATAATATCCTTTATCACCCATATTTGTACCATAACTATTTTTTATAATGAAAGCACCATCACCAGGAGGAGTAATAGCAAAATTATCTTTACTATAATTATCATCCCAACCTACAATAGCTACTGCATGATTACAAGGATCTGTACCATCATAATAAAATGCACCATTATCATTTAAATATATTGGATCAAATTGCATACTTATTCCAACAGTTAATGCACCATATTTAATAACAGCATCTTTAATTAAATCATTATCAAGAGATCCATTACGTGCAGGTACTAAAATAACATCTTGAATATGAATACTGCTTACAATAAGAGGAGATATTTTTCCAAGCTCATCATAAGTATCATGTTCAGTAGGAAGTGCACCAAACCAATTTAAAAGATATCCAACACCTAAAAATGAAGGTAATCCTCCTTCATCTGCATCTGCAGACCCATAGATAGAATATTTCAACATAGCATCTTGCATATTATTTTCTGAAAAATCATATAATAAACCAGCAGATTTTAATAAAGCAGATTCTAAGGCAGCTATTGTACCAAATGCCCAACAAGCGCCCATACCACCTTGATTTTTAACAGGACTTACCCATCCAAAATCACGTAAATCAAATCTAATAGGTAAATTTTCAACAACAATCGAATTATTAATAAGTTCTATTTTTACACTGTCTCCCATTATCATGCAAACATAATTAGTATTATTTACTGAAATGGTATCATTATTGAAATAATTATCATTTAATATAATTTCATCACCAAAATGACTAAATATAGCAGTTCCTTCAAATGCAGTATTATTTTTAAACACATTATTATTCAATAATAAATCTGTATCATAGCTATAAATTGCTCCACCTAAACTATAATCAGATTCTAAACCATTATTTAAAAAAGTAGAATTTTCAATAAAAGCACCAGACATGTCTAAATATAATGCTCCACCAAAAGCTCCTCTTTCACCATCGTATAAATTTTTATTTCCTGTGAAATTAGATCGAAGAATAGTAACATTAGCAAAAGAAGTAAATATTGCCCCACCATCAAAAAGAGCAGAATTATTAATAAAATTAGAATCAAATATAATTAAAAAACCATCTTCCATAGTATTTAATGAAACAATAGCTCCACCAAAACCTGAATAACAATCAGTAAAATTAGACCTACCAACAGTCAAACTTGTATAAGAATCAGAAACATCAATGAAAATAGCTCCACCATTTGCTTCAGATTCAACATTATTAAAAGTAGAATTAATTATAATACCATTACCATTTTTTATACCAATAGCACCAGCAGTTTCATTAGCAAACAAATCAACAAAAGTAGAATCAAATACCGTTAAATTTCCACTAATAGCATGTATAGCTGCTGAATATTTACTTGAAGCATTAACAAAAATTGAATTACTAATAACGCCCTCAGAACCTTGAGAAAATATAGCGCCCCATGTAGCATTATTGCCAATAAATTTTCCATTATTTATATTATAATTAGATGAATATGCATATAAAGCAGCACCTTTACTTGCTTTATTATTTATAAAATCTGAATCTTCAATAAATAAAGTTGCATCCTCAAAATATATTGCACCACCATTAACAGTAGCATAATTATTTATAAAGTTTACATTTTTTATAGTTAAATTTGTACCTGCTAAACCTATAGCTCCACCAATAGTAGATAAACCATTTATAATATTTAAATTCATTATAGTTACATTATTTCCACGAATAAGGAAAACTCTAGATTGATTATTTCCATCAATCGTATATCCTTTACCATCTAAAAGAAAGTTATCATTATCTATTATTATACCATTATTATCCTCATTACTATTATGCGTATAATTTTTATCCAATTCTAAATCATTATCATCACCAGCATTTATAATTTTGTCTCCAAGCTCTGTAAAATTACCATCTTCTGCTGATACTAAACCAACAGAAAATAAAAAGACTATACAAAACAATAAAATCTTCTTTTTTTCCATGTAAAAACTCCTTCATTTTATATTTAACAACCACATCCAAAAAAACAGATGCTAAATTTAGTATGATTATTTTAATAAATATATATTTCCAATAAGATTAAAACATTAAACAATTTAATCTATTTAAAAAAAATATTGTTTTAAAATAGTGAATTTACTGATAATCATGATAATAAATTATTATTTATCAAAAAATTATTTAAAATATAAAAATTAGAAAATAAAAAAAATTAAGAGATATTTTTTAATTATCTCTTTTAAACTTCTACAGTTACATTATTAGATGTAGCATATTCATTGTAATTTACTGTTGCAATGTATGATCCAGGGTCTAAATTAATGTTTAATTTAGCTATACCATCACTACCTGTAATTCTATAATAAAATACACCATTAATATTGATTTCAACTGTTACATTTTTCAATGGATTACCTTGACCATCAAAAACTAATACATCGTATGTTTCATTATTACCAAAAGTTTTAACAAGATTACTAGTAAAAACTGTTTGTTTAACTCCAATATTATTACCTAAGCTTAAACCATTAAAAGAAGTGGTTATAGTATAATTTCCTGGATTTAAATTAATATTTAACCTAGCAATTCCACTAGAATTAGTAGTTCTATTATACAATACACCATTAATATTAAAAGTAACATTAACATCAGCTAAAACATCACCATTTAAATCAAATACAGTTACATCAAACTGTGTGCCATTTTTATAAAATTTAACAAGATCTTTTGAAATAAAAGTAGATTCAACATCTATATAATTTTCAATACTTGCATTATTAAATTCATCTCCACCATCAAAGAAAACACTAACTGAATAATTTCCAGGATTCAAATTAATATTCAAACTAGCTATTCCAGATTCATTAGTCTTTTTTAAATAGCTAACACCATTAATAGTAATATTTACAGTCTTATTATCTAAAGGATTACCTAAAGCATCCAACAAAGTTACAATAAACTGACTACCATCTTTATAATACATTGTAAAATTATCTGCATTAAGGAAAACTTCCTTAGCATCATAAGCAACAGTATAAACCTTCAAACAAGCTACAGCACCATAATTATATAAATCATTCCAATCTTCACCATCTTCACTATAAAAAGAAACATTCTCAATAAAATGAATTCTAGATCTATTTGTCATAACAGGTACTGTATTTGATTTAATAACAACTTTAAAAATATCTTCTTCTTTAATAGGAATATATTGATCTAATTGAATAGTATTAAATCCAGGATAATAAGTTTTACCAATTTGACTATATTTTAACTCATCATTAACATAAACAAACAACTCATAATCATTATCATAATCTTCAAAATAAGTACCAACAGCTGCAATTAAATCATTACCCTCTGAAACAAATTGATTATAATAATAATAAACATCTTCTTCATCTAAAACATAAGTTTTTCCTGTCCAATCATATTGATAGTTCTTATTATAAGCTATTGTATTATTAAAAATAAAACCAACAGATTCAGAAGTACAGAATTGTGTATCATAGTATGAAACATAATAATATCCTTTATCACCCATATCTGTACCATAACTATTTTTTATAATGAAAGCACCATCACCAGGAGGAGTAATAGCAAAATTATCTTTACTATAATTATCATCCCAACCCACAACAGTAACCGCATGATTACATGGATCTGTACCATTATAATAATATGCACCATTACTATTTGAATAGATTGAATCATGATGCATACTTATTCCAACAGCTAATGCACCATATTTAACAATAGCATCTTTAATTAAATCATTATCTGAAGAATTTTCACGTCCAGGTACTAAAATAACATCTTGAATATGAATATTACTCACAATAAGAGGAGATATTTTTCCAAGCTCATCATAACTATCATGTTCAGCTATTAAAGGACCAAACCAATTTAAAAGATAACCAATACCTATAATTGAAGGCAAACCTCCTTCAGTTGAAAATAAATCCCCATATATTGAATATCTTAACATTGAATCTTGCATATTATTTTCTGAAAAATCATATAATAAACCAGTTGATTTTAATAAAGCAGATTCTAAAGCAGCAACAGTTCCAAAAGCCCAGCAAGCACCCATATCACCTTGATTTTTAACAGGACTTACCCATCCAAAATCACGTAAATCAAATCTAATAGGTAAATTTTCAACAACAATCGAATTATTAATAAGTTCTATTTTTGCACCCTCATCCATTATTATGCAAACATAATATGTATTATTTGTAGAAACAGTATCATTATTAAAATCATTATTATTTAATATAACATCTCCATCAAAATAACTAAATATAGCACTTCCTTCTGATGCAACATTATCTTTAAAAACATTATTGTTCAATAATAAACTAGAATCATAGCTATAAATAGCTCCACCTAAACTATAATCAGATTCTAAACCATTATTTAAAAAAGTAGAATTTTCAATAAAAGCAACAGCCATATCTAAATATAATGCTCCACCAAAAGCTCCTCTTTCACCATCGTATAAATTTTTATTTCCTGTGAAATTAGATCGAAGAATAGTAACATTAGCAAAAGAAGTAAATATTGCCCCACCATCAAAAAGAGCAGAATTATTAATAAAATTAGAATCATAAATACTTAAAAAACCATTAAACACAGTGTTTAATGCAACAATAGCTCCACCAAAACCTGAATAACAATCAGTAAAATTAGACCCACCAACAGTCAAACTTGTATAAGAATCAGAAACATCAATAAAAATAGCACCACCATTTGCTCCAGATTCAACACTATTAAAAGTAGAATTAATTACAATACCATTACCATTTTTTATACCAATAGCACCAGCAGTTTCATTAGCAAATAAATCAACAAAAGTAGAATCAAATACCATTAAATCCCCACCGCTAACATATATAGCTGTTGAATACTTACTCGAACTATTAACAAATAATGAATTATTAATAACACCCTCAGAACCATCACAATATATAGCAGCCCATGTAGCATTATTACCAATAAATCTTCCATAATTTATATCATAAGATCCTCCAATTGATATTAAAGCTGCACCATATTCTGCTTTATTATTTATAAAGGTCACATTTATTAGATTTAAATTTTCACCTGATGAACGTATACCTCCTCCATTTATAGAATAACCATTAATGATATTTAAATTCATTATAGTTACATTATTTCCCTCAATAAGGAAAACTCTAGATTGGTTATTTCCATCAATCGTATATCCTTTACCATCTAAAACAAAATTGTTATTATTTATCTCAACACCATATTTATTATCATTACTATCATATGTATAATTTTTATCCAAATCTAAATTATTATTATCACCAGCACTTATGATTTTGCCTTCAAGTTCTGTAAAATTGCCATCTGCTGATACTAAACCAACAGAAAATAAAAAGACTATACAAAACAATAAAATCTTCTTTTTTTCCATATAAAAACTCCTTCATTTTATATTTAACAACCACATCCCAAAAAAAATAGATGTTATAGTTATTATATTTTTTTTAATAAAAATAACTTTTCAACAATATTACAACATTAAACAATAATAATTTATTAATTAAATCAATTAACAAAACCAAAAAAAATAGTAAAAAAATTAAATGAATTTTAAAGCGAAATCATTAAATATTTTATCAAACATAAATATAGATTGATAAATAAATAGGAGATAATATTATGAGTACAAAAATTGAAGTATTTTCAACAGATAGCTGCCCTCACTGTCCTGCTGCAGTACAAGTAGCTGAAGAGGCTAAAGCAGAATTAGGTGACATCGACTTAGAAGTTGTAAAAATTGTTGATGATGAAAGCAGACAAAGAGCAATTGATTATGGAATAATGGCAGTTCCAACTATTGTTATCAATAACAATGTAGAATTTACTGGAGCTCCTACTAAAGAACAATTAATTGAAAAACTTAAATCATTATAATTACTTTTTTTACTTTTTTTTATTTTAAGATTTTATGAATTTAGAAACAAATGATTGTAGTATAACAACAGGTAGTATTGCAACTGCTACTGCTTTAAGTGGATTACAAAGTATTTTAACAAATGAAAATATAGCTATTGTAGAAATATCCACCCCTACAGATATTATTAATGTAGAAATTAAAGAAAATAAGAAAGTTTCTAAAAATATTGCTAAATCAATAGCAGTAAAATATCCTTATAATGATCCTGATGTTACAATTAATTTAGAGATTGTTGCAACTGTTGAACTATTAGATAAAGTTAATGATGAAACAGTTATAATTACTGGTGGAAAAGGAATAGGTAAAGTTACAAAACCAGGCCTTCAAGTAGCTGTTGGAGATTATGCAATTAATCCCATACCTCTTAAAATGATTAGAAAAAATTTAGAACCTTTAATTCCAGAAGGTAAATCTGTTAAAGTTGAAATTTCAGCACCAGAAGGAGAAGAAATAGCTAAAAAAACTATGAATCCTAAACTTGGAATTATTGGTGGAATTTCTATTATAGGAACTACCGGAATAGCTAGATCCATGTCTTCTAAAGCCTATAAAGATTCTATTGCCTATCAAATTGATGTAGCTATTGCTCAAAATTTAGATAATTTAGTTTTTACACCAGGTAATATTGGAGAAGGTCTTGCACAAGAGAAATTAAAGGTTTCAAAAGATCAAATTATTCAAACAGGTAATTATGTTGGATTTATGTTTAATAATGCTTATGAGAAAGGTCTTAAAGAATTCACATATTTCGGCCATATTGGAAAGTTAGTTAAAGTAGCAGGTGGAATATTTAATACAAAACATTCTGTTGCTGATGGCAGACGAGAAATTGTAATTACTTATGCTGCATTAAATGGTGCTTCAAGAAATGTTTTAGAAGAAATTTATGAATCTAAAACTACTGATGATATGTTTGAAATATTAAATAGAGAAAATTTAAGTTTAAAAGTTTCAAATGATATTGCAAAAGCTATTAAAAATCTTTGTAAAAGTCAATTTGATATTGATTTAAATGTTATTTTAGTAGATATGACTGGACATTTCTTAAATGAAAATTTTAATTTAAATCAATTTAATTTATGAGTATTTTAATTAACAAATTTTATTGGTAAATAAGAATAAATGTGTACATACACACATACAGAAATATTTATTTTAATAATTAAGTAAATAACAACTATTTTTTAGAAAATATTAAATAATTTCTCAAATAAAAATAGCTATAACAAATCTTGTTTAAAGGAATTAAAAAATGAAAATAGCTATGGTAGGGCAATTCCCACCACACATTGGAGGAGTTGGAACTCATATTTACAGACTTTCTAAAAAATTAGTTCAAGAAGGTCATGAAGTTTATGTAATTACATATCCTCATAAAGATATAAAAAATATCGATGGAATTAATGTAATAGCTACTGAAGGCATTAATATACCAGGTCTTAGAGGGATTTTATTTTATTTAAATGCAAAAAAAGCTTTAAAAAAGCTAGTTAAAGAAAAAGATATTGATATTATACATGGTCATTACCTATTTCCTGCAGGTCTCTCAGCAGTTGAAGTTGGAAAAAATGAAAATATTAAAACTTATATTACATCTCATGGATCAGATATGTTTGAAATGTATAAAAATCAGTTTTTCATGAGACCAATTATAAAAAAGGTTTTAAAAAATGCTGATGTTGTTTTAGCTGTTAGTAATGCATTAAAAGATGAAATAATAAAAACGAATGTTGATAAAATTAAAGATAAAACTCGTCTTTATTGGAATTCTGTAGATATAGATCAATTTAAACCAAGTAATGAATTTAAATTTAAAAAAGAGTTAAAATTAGATAATAAACCAATTGTATTATTTATTGGTAACATTATTAAGCGAAAAAATGTTGAATCTTTAATTGAAGCTAAAAAATCTTCAAAAACTGATTATAATTTAGTAATTATTGGTGATGGGCCATTATTAAATAAATTAAAAGAAAAAGTAATTAAAGAAGATATTAAAGATGTTATTTTTACAGGTCCAAGAAAAGATATAAGTGATATAATTCCAAGTTGTGATTTATTGGTTTTACCATCATATTCTGAAAGCTTTGGTCTTGTTTTAATTGAAGCTCTTTCTTGTTCAAAATCAGTTATTGGAAGTAATGTTGGTGGGATTAAAGAAATAATTACAGATGATGTTGGTCTTTTAATTGATCCTAAAAATCCTCAGGATATAGCTATTAAAATTGATGAAATATTATCAAATAATGAGTTAAAAGAAAAATTTGAAAATAATGCTCGCAGTAGAGCAGAAGATTTCTCAGAAGTTAAAATTCCATATGATGAGCTAAGATAAAATACCACAAACTAATATTAAATATTCTGGTAATTTATAATCTTCAATCCATTTCATTTCAAGACCTAAAAGTTCACGAGCTGTCTTTTCAACATCTCCACCTAAAGATTCTATAGAATGTCTTAATTTATCTTTATGTATACATTCTTCATTATTTATTTTAGCACAACTTTCACATAATGAACATAGACCTGCACTAAGAGCTAAACTATTATTATTTTCTATTTCTAATAATTCTTCAAGTAGCTTATTTTTTTCTTTCCTAAATGATTTAACAATAAATGCATTTAGTTCTTCTTTTGAATATGTTTTATCTAATAATTCTTTATTAAAAGAGAATTTTAAACCAATTATATGAAAATTATCATATTTTTTCCAAATATCTATTGGATTAAAATCAAATGGAGGACAAGTCCAATTATTTTTATATTCTGGACAATTTTTACAAAAATCGAGAAAATAATCAATATTTACAAAGTTTTTCATATATTCTTCTGTTAATATTTCTGCTTCAATCTTTTTTATTTTATACATTTTATCATCACAATAATTAAAAAATATTAATCTTAATACATTAATAAACTAACTATTTGTAATAATATGTTTAAATTTAAATTATAAAAAAGTTTAGATAATTCTATAAAAAATAAAGAAAAATAACAAAATTTATTTATGATTAAAGTAATAATCAATAATACCAAGGGAGGTGAAAAAAATGGCTAGTCAAATACTTGCAGCAATATTGTCTTTAATTCTTCCAGGGTTAGGACAAATATATGGAGGACAAGGATTAACAAAAGGTATAATCTTTATCGTAATAGCTTTAATATTTTATGCAGTAGGAGCAGGCGTTTATTCGTTTGTATGGTTATTATCAGCTATTTTTAACATTTATGCTGCTTATGATGCATATGTAAATGCAGCTGATTAATACTTTTTCTTTTTCTTTTTTTCTTTTTACATATCAAATAAATTAAGTAATATTTTTTTAAAATAGCAAATAGATAATTGAAAAATAATTTATTTCGAATTTTATAAATTTAAAAAGAGTATAACAGGAGATATAATCGTGTTTATCATGTTTTTGCGGTTTTCATGTGAATACATTATTTCTCCCATTATTAAATATCCCAACTTATATTTTAGAGATTTATATAAAGGTTGATTTTATATTTTTTAAGGTGATATGAAAAAATATTCATATCGTATGATAGTTTGTATTTCAAGCATATAAAGGTTTGCCTAAAATTTACTAAAAAAACATATCTGATACATTAATATATATCAAAAATAAATTTTTAAAAAGGAATGATTATATGGAAAATAAAAAATTTACCCACCTTAAAGATGAAGGAGTCCATATGGTTGAAGTTGGATCTAAAAATGTCCAAAAAAGAACAGCTATTGCTCAAGGAAGAATTTATTTAAGTGAAACTACTATTGAAAAAATTAACTCAAATAATATAGAAAAAGGTAGTGTTTTAACAGTAGCACAAGTAGCTGGTATTCAAGCAGTTAAAAAAACATCTGAATTGATTCCACTTTGCCATCCATTAAATATTTCAGGTATTGAAATTGACTTTGAACTTAAAAAAACAGAAATTACATGTATTTGTAGTGTTAGAATTGATGGTAAAACTGGTGTTGAAATGGAAGCTATCACTGGTGTTAGTGTTGCTCTTTTAACAATTTGGGACATGGTTAAATCAGTTGAAAAAGATGAAAATGGACAATATCCTAATACAAAAATTTCTGAAATTGAAGTTATTAAAAAAGAAAAGATCTAAATTTAACTTATTACTAATCAAATACTCTTAGAAAAACACTATTATAAATAAAACTTAATTAATGATTATTATGGAAAATCTCCCTGAAAATATTCGAAAAATCATAAAAGAAACTTATCCTTATATTAAAAACTTTAATCCTGCTCAAAAAAAGGTTTTGGAATCAGGTTACCTAGAGGATAATTCTAATTATATAATAGCTATTCCTACAGCTAGTGGTAAAACTGTTTTAGGAGTTATGGCTGCATTAAAAACTATTTTAAATGGTGGTAAAGCTATTTATGCTGCACCTTTACTTTCTATTCAAAATGAAAAAGTAAAAGAATTTAAAAAGTTTGAAAATTATGATATTTCAGTAGGTAGGCATCCTTCATCCTCTGATTTATCAATTATGGTTTTTGAATCATTTGATTTGTTAACACGTTTTTCATGGAATACATTAAGGGAAATTGATACATTAATTATTGATGAATTTCATATGCTAGGAGAATATTCAAGAGGCCCAACACTTGAATGTGCAATAACAAGAGCTAAAAGAATTAATCCAAATTTAAAAATCGTAGCATTATCTGCAACACTTAAAAATATGGAAGAAATTCAAAATTGGTTAGAATCCACAGTAGTAGAACATGATTACAGACCAGTTCCATTAATTAAAGAAGTATTAGATAGTGAAATGTTTAATACAAAAAATAAAAATGATGTTGTTGTAAAAGTTTTAGAAAAAGCTATTGAAGATAATGCTCAATCATTAAGTTTTGTATCTACAAGAAGATTTACAGAAAGTCTAGCTAGCTATGTTTCTAAAAAAATTGCTAAAAAGATTACAAAAGAACAAAAAATCAAGTTTCGACAAGTAGCTGATAAAATATTAGAAGTTCCAGAAAAGAAAGGATCTAAACCTACTTCTACTTGTTTAAAATTAGCTGAATCTGCAGAAAATGGAGCAGTATTTCATCATGCAGGATTATTTAATGAACAAAAAGAAATTATTGAAGAAGAATTTAGAGAAGGTAATATTTTAATGATTTCAGCTACTCCTAGTTTAATGTATGGAGTAAATTTACCTTCAAAATATGTTGTAATAAGAGATTATACACGTTGGACATCACAAGGCCCTCAATCAATTCCAGTATTTGATTATGAGCAAATGTCAGGTAGAGCAGGTAGACCTCAATATGATGACATGGGTTTTTCATATTTAGTAGCTAAAACAAATCTTGAAGCATTAGATTTAGAAGAGCGATATATTCATGGTGAGATTGAACCTACAAATTCTAAATTAATAGATAATAAAGATGCAGTTTATAAACAAATTATTGCACAAATTGCTTCTAGTTTATCTAAAAATATGGAAGAGTTGAAAGAATTCTTTGAAAGTACTTTTTATGGTTTTCAAATGAATAGTAATCCTTCAATGAGTTTTTTTGCATCTGAAAGTTTACAATATGAAATAGAATCTGCTTTAGAATTTCTACTTCAAAATGGAATTATAAGAGCTAGTCCTGAAGGTTTAAAAACTACTGATTTTGGAAATTTAATAGCTAAATCAAATTATAGTGTTGAAACTGCTGTTAAAATTAAAAATTACATTAATGATGTAGATGAAATTAATTATAATGAATTAATTTATGAACTTGCAAAAACACCAGATTTACCTCAAATATCATTTAAAGGTAGAAAAAGTAAAGATCCTGTTAGTGAAAAGCTTGCTGAATCAGGACTTTTTGCAGTAAATATTGGAAACAATGAAGCTACTACTGTTTCATTAATTGAATGGATTAATGAGAGAAGTGAATTTGAAATTGAAACAAAATATCATGTTTATTCTGCAACAACCAGAAGATGTGCTTATGAAGCATCTTTACTTGTTAAATTTGCAAAAAGTACATCAGAAGTTCTTGGAAAATATGCTTACTTAAAAGAATTAGATTATTTATCAGCAAGACTTTATTATGGAGTTAAAGAAGATATAATTCCTTTAGTTTTAGGTGTAAAAAGATTAGGAAGAAAACGAGCTAGAACTTTAGTTAAAACACTTGGTGATGATTTAAGACCATATTCTGAAAAAGAATTACAAAAGATTGACGGTGTAGGTCCAACTCTTGCAAAAAAAATAAAAAAATTTGTAGAAAGTAATTAAAATACTTCCTCACTAACACATAATGAAACACCATCAATGATTAAGCTTACTCCAATGAGTATAGCTACAAATAATGGGTTATCTATTGCTAAAAATCCAATGATAATAGTAAGAATACCTAATATTAACATTAAAACAGATGCTACTTTTGCAATATTTGCAATTCTTGATACAAGTCCAAGAATACCTGCAATAAGCAACATAAACCCAGCAATATACATATAAAAACCAATTAATATATTAAATAAAGCTATGTTAAAGAATAACATGAATCCACATATTAATCCTAAAATACCTATTAAAACATAAGCTGCTGAAGTCCATTTATTTAAATTCCATAAACCTGCTCCAGCCATTATGTAATAAACCCCTAAAATAACAAATGCAATACCTGCAAATACAGATAATACTAATTCACTAGCTATTGGAAATATCATAACTAAAATACCCAATATTATTGCTATAATCCCAATTATTTTTTGATTATCCATTTTTATCACCTTAAAATTAGCCTCCTCCTTCGGCACCACCAGAACCTAATTCAGCATTTTCAAATCCATCATGCATTTGTTTAATACTATCAGCATCTACTTCTTTAGGTTCTACTGATTTTTTATCCTTATTTCTAATATCTTTGGAATCTAAAACTTCAAGCAATTCATGAGAATACCATAAGTCTGGTTTTTCAAGTTTAATCCATTGATTATCACCTTCAATTTTCATATCAGCAACTTCACCAATAGTACCTGTACCAGTATATCTTACATATTCTCCTACTTTAATTAGATTACCTCTAGCATCAAAAATTTGCAATTAGAACACCATAATTATTGATATTCTTGTTCTTCAATTTGAATAGATTCTACTTTTTCAGGAATTAAAATATTAAGTAAAATATAATCCCCAATAGTATTAATATCTTCAAAATCTATTTCAATTTCATCATTAGAAATAAAATTTTTTTTCAAAGATAAAATTAATTTAGTAAGTTTTCCAGTTTTTTCATCAAATTCAAAATCGACTACTTTTCCAACTTCTTTAGCTTGGTTATCTAATACAAGGATACCAAGTAATGATTTTATGCGCATTTTTTATCACAACATTAAATTTTTTAAAATAAAGTACAATAATAATTATATCTTAAAAAATATATATAATTAACTAGTAAAAAAGCACGAGGTTATTTAATGAAAAATGCATGTCGAATAATAATTGATAATATATTAAATGGAAATATAAAAAGTCGACATGAATTAGAAAAGGAAAAAAGACAACTATGTCGAGATTTAAATTTAAAAAAATTTATGAGTAATTCTGAAATTTTAGAAGCAGCAAACTTTAAAGAAAAAGAATTAGTTTCAAGTATTTTACAGAAAAAACCTACTAGAACTATTTCTGGTGTTGCAATCGTAGCTGTAATGTGCCATCCTCATGATTGTCCTCATGGAAGATGTTTATATTGTCCTGAAAGTAAAGTAGCTCCTCCAAGTTATACTGGTGAAGAACCTGCAGCTTTAAGGGGGCGAATGTTTGATTTTCATCCCTATGTTCAGTGTTTTAATAGATTAAAACAATTAAAAAAGGTAGGTCATCCCATAGATAAAGTTGAATTAATTATAATGGGTGGAACCTTTCCATCACGAGACACATCGTATCAAGAATGGTTTGTAAGTCAATGTTTAAAAGCCATGGTTGATTTTGGACTAATTTTAGAAAATAATCCTAATGAAGAAGAATTTGAAATAAATAAAGAAAAAATTAGAGATTATGAAAAAGGAATTTTAAAAACTTATCTTCCAAATGATTATGTCTTAATAGAAGATGTTCAAAAAGCTAATGAATCATCTAAAATTAGATGTATTGGAATGACATTTGAAACACGTCCTGATTATTGTAAAAAAAACCATATAAACCATATGCTTGAAATGGGTGGAACAAGAGTTGAATTAGGTGTTCAAACATTATCCGATGAAATTTATAAAAAGGTTAAAAGAGGCCACACTTTAAAAGATGTTAAAGAAGCTAATCAACTTTTAAGAGATTCTGCTTTTAAAGTAGCTATGCATATGATGCCAGGGTTATTATCAAATCCAGATAATGATCTTAAAATGTTTAAAAAACTCTTTAATAATAGTGACTATAAACCTGATATGTTAAAAATATACCCTTGTCTTGTTACAAAAGGTAGTGAATTATATGATATGTGGCAAAAAGGAGAATATACTCCTTATAATGACGAGGAAGCTATTGATTTAATAGTTAAAATAAAAGAGATTCTTCCAAAATGGGTTAGAACTATGCGTATTCAAAGGGATATCCCCTCTACTTTAATTGAAGCAGGTGTTCAAAAATCAAACCTTGGAGAGCTAGTTTATAATACCCTAGAAGAAAAACATATTAACTGTAAGTGTATTAGATGTAGAGAAATTGGCCATAAAAAAACTAATCTAGAAGCAGAAGATTTCAAAATGTTTACAGAAAAATATTCAGCTTGTGGTGGGAAAGAATATTTCATATCTTATGAAGATGCAAATGAAGAAAATATAGCTGGTTTTTTAAGATATAGAAATCCATCTGAAAATTTCTTTAGAAAAGAGATAACAGATAAAACTGGACTAGTTCGAGAACTTCATGTTTATGGAAATATGCTTAAAATAGGTAAAAAAGGAAATAATATAGGGCAACATATTGGTTTTGGTGAAAAATTACTTGAGAAGGCAGAACAAATAGCTATTGATTCTAATAAAGAAGAAATGTTAATTATTAGTGGAATTGGAGCTCGTAATTATTATCGTAAATTTGGATATGAAAGAAAAGGTCCATATATGGCTAAAAAACTAATATAGCTTAAATTTGAAAAAAGGAAAGTAATAAATATTAGTTCGTTACATATCTAACTATTATAGTATAAAGAGAATGTGAGAAAAATGTATAAATTTAAAAGTGCAAATGACTTAGCAAAAACATTAGAGTATACAAATTTAGATAATACTGCAACTAAAGATGACATGGTTGAATTTTTTAATAAAGCATCTGAATTTGACTTTAATTCAGTAATTGTAAGTCCATCTTATATAACATTAGCTAAAGAAAAATTAAAAGATACTGATACTAAAATTGGTACAGTAATAGCTTTTCCATTAGGATTTGAAACTACTGAGATGAAAGTTGAAAATGCTAAAATAGCTATGGATTTAGGTGTTGATAGCATAGATATGATGTTAAATCTATCTGATTTAAAATCTAATAATTATGAAGCTATTGAAAAAGAAGTTAAAGCTGTTAAAGAAGCTATTGGCGATAAAGTTTTAAAAGTCATAATTGAATCTAAACAATTAGTTGATGATGAGAAGGCTAAAATAGCTAAGCTATTAGAAAAATCTGGAGTAGATTATATTAAAACAAGTACAGGTTTTAATGGAATTAATAACTTTTATGAAAATATACATGATATTAATATACTTAAAAAGAATGCTCCAAAAACTAAAATTAAAGCTGCTGGTGGAATAAGTGAATATAAAGATGCTTATAGAATTCTTTCATCAGGAGTAACAACTATTGGATCTTCATCTGCTTATGAAATTATAAAATCTTTTGAAACATTAGTTAATAATGAAGATGTAAAACAAGAAATGTTAAAAGTTTAAATTAATTTTTAAACTGAATTTTTTATTTTTTTAATTTTTTCAATTTTTAATAATATAATTTCTAAAACACAAACTATTTTTTATAAAATCAATAAAGTAAATATAACTTAAGTAAATATCAAGACATATTTAATGGAGTTATATTTTATGAACTTAAAAAGGAATTTTTTTATATTATTAATATTATTTTTATTTATAAATTCTGTATCAAGTGCAGAAGAACTATATGATAATAAAGTGATTGAATTTGATAAAAATACATTTACTGAATTAGATAACATTGTACAAAGTTCTAATGAAGGAGATATAATTGAATTTAAAAATAATCTTACAGTGCAAAGTGATGAAAAAGACAAATATCTAAATGGAATAGAAATTAATAAAAATAATATTATTATTGATGGAAATGGATATGCAATTAGTGGAGATAATTCTGTTAAGCTATTTAAAATAACAGGAAATAATATTACAATAAAAAACTTAAATTTTATAAACAGTAAAGGAAGTAATGGTGTTGAAATTTATAATTCAGGTGAAAATACCACTTTAATAAACAATAGCTTCAATAACATTGAATTATTATCTGGTGCAGGTGGAGCAATATATAATACAGGAGATAACTTTAAAGTTTTAGAACACAACATCTTCTCAAATATTAAAACACTTTCAAGTAGAGGAGCTGTAATTTTTAATAATGGCAATAATTTCTTAATTAAAGGTTCTAATCTTTTTGAAAAGAATGATGGAGGATTAGGTGTAGGAGTTGTTATTTTTAATGCAGGAGATAGCTTTAAAATTTCAGGAGATAATATTTTCCAATATAATACTGGTTTTAGCGGTGTTGTAATTTATAATACTTATCATAATTTTCAAATAACAGGGAATAACATTTTCCAATATAATACAGCTAGTTATTATGGAGGAGTAATTTATAATAATTTTAGTTCTAATTTTACAATAAAAGGATCAAATATTTTTGATGGAAACATTGCAACTGATGGTGGTGCAATATATAATACTTATGGTAAAGATTTTACAATAATAGGTAATAATAGAATTGAAAATAGCTATGTTGAAAATTCTGGTGGAGGAATTTTTAATTTAGAAGGTGTGAACTTTTCAATTATAGGTAATAATACAATTAAAAATAATTTTGCTAATGCAAATGGTGGAGGAGTCTTTAATAGTAAAATTAATGGTTTTTTACTTGAAGGAAGTAATATTTTAGAAAATAATGAGGCAAAAACTGGAGGAGCAATCTATACATCAGGAAATAATTTTAAAATTAATAAAGGAAGTTTTTTAAATAATAAAGCTTTAGAAGGTAGTTCTATATTTATTAGTACAAATAGTAGTTTAGATATTAGAAATTCTGAAATAATTGGTTTTAATCAACTAATTTTTAATAAAGGATCTTTATTTTTAGAAAATAATAGTTTAAAATCTGATGGTATAGCTGTAATTTTAAATGAAGCATCAATTACAAGTCCTATTTATTTAATTTTTAACAATAACAAAACAATAGCTAGTCAAAATGATTATTATAATTTAACAGGAGAAATTGTTGATGATAATGGAAATATCATTATAAGTGATGAGATTGTTTTTAATATTAATGGTAATGAAAGTAAAAGCACAACATTAATAAATGGATTATACATATTAAATTATTCAATTATTGATTATGGAGAATATTTAATAAGTGGTAGCTATGATAAAGGAACAATTGTAAATATCTTAAGTTCTACTATAATAAAATTCAAATATAATACATTATTAAACCTTAATGTAAGTAATTATAAAAATGGAAAAGATATTAATGTAGCTATTACATTAAAAGATGAAAATAATAATCCACTTAATGGAACTGTAAATTTAATTTTAAATAATGGTTCAGAAAATAAAATTAATGTAATAAATGGAAAAGGAACTTATTTAATAAGTTATTTAGATGGAGGAAATAATACTTTTAGTGTAATTTTTAAAGGAAAAGAAATTTATGGTCCGTCAAATGATACAGTGAAAATTGAAGTTATAAAAACAGATATTAATCTTATAACAAATGATCTTGAAATGTATTATTTAAATGGAACTTATAATGCAATTTTAAAAGATTTAAATAATAATCCTCTTAAAAACATTACAATATACTTTACAATAAATGGTATAACCTATAAAAGATTTACAAATGATGAAGGAATAGCTAAATTAACTATTAATTTAAATTATAGAAATTATACAATAATAACTTTATTTAATGGAACTGATGATTACAATAAAAAAGAAATTACAAATAATATTGAAGTTAAATCAACAATTATAAGTAATAATTTAGTTAAACACTTTAAAAATGATACACAATTTAGTGTTAGTGTTTTAGATAATTCTGGAAGCCCCATTAAAAATATTGAAGTATTATTAAACATTAATGGTGTTTTTTATACAAGATACACAGATAATAATGGAATAGCTATTTTAAATATTAATCTAAATCCAGGGACTTATATAATAACTATAGAACATCCATATAATAAAGAAAAAAGAAGTAATTTAATTGATGTAAAACAAACATTATTTGGATCTGATTTAAATAAAACATTTGGTGAAAGTGACACTTATAATGTTAAAGTTTTAGATAATATTGGAAATCTTTTAGCAAATGTAGATGTTATAATAAACATTAATGGTATTTTTTATAGTAGAACAAGTGATATTAATGGAATAGCTAAACTTAATATTAATTTAAACCCTGGTTCATACATAACTACAGCTACATGGAATGGATATTCAACATCAAATAAAATAAATGTATTATAAAAAAAAGATAAAAAAGAAAATACTAAAAGTATTTTAAATGTTAAGAGAATGCCATGGGCCGGACTTGAACCAGCGACATCTAGATCTTCAGTCTAGCGTTCTCCCAACTGAACTACCATGGCAAATGGACCTGACGAGATTCGAACTCGTGATCCCCTCCACGTCAAGGAGGTATCATACCTCTAGACCACAGGTCCTACTTATTATTTTAAATTTATACAATATCATATATAACTTTTTCTAATCTATAATAAAAAAATTTTAAAATAAAAATTAAAAAAAAAATATATGAGTGTTAAAATAAAAAATTGACCATAGGTGGCCAATAGATTAAATTAAATTAGTCAAAACTTATTTGATAGCTAATTTGATATCTTCAGCTTTGACGGTTTTTCTACCAGCGTGGCGTGCGAAATTAACTGCTTTGTTAGCAATTGCGTCACCTTGTTCTTCTAATGCTTCAGCTAATGCAATTTTAGCGTCGTCGCTAATTCTTTGTGCTCCAGCATTTTTTAATATACGACCGACTGGTGCAATTGGTAATTCACTCATTATTTCACCTCCAAATAAAAGTTGTTTAACATAGTATATAAAGGTATCGGCAAAATGCCTCTAAAAGTAACTTATATTGAAGTACCAATGATAACATTATAAGAATATAATTAAAAAAAATTTATACACATAATTAAAAAAAATTAAGTAAAATTAATATAAAAAATAAAGAAAATAAGAAAAAATATCGCTAAAAAGATGATTTATAAAATTTTTTAAAAATACTTAAATTTAGCTATTATAAATTAATATTAATTTAAATAAAAAATAAAGATTAAATATAAAATATTTAGAAAAAATATTAAATTTTAGTTCCTTTCAAGTATGTAGAACTAGTTTCATAAATTTTTAAATCAATAAAATCTCCAATTTCTACATCACTAACAACTATTGGGATATAAGAATTAGACTTAGCTATATATCCACCTTTTGAACCTTGCTCAACAACAATTGCTTTTTGTATAGTATTTAATAATTGTTGATTTTCTTCTTTGGTAATTTCAGATTTAATATCAGTAATTTTTTTAGATCTTCTTTTCATCACATCATGTGGAATTTCTTTTAAAGATGAAGAAATAGCGCCTTTTCTATGTTGATATTTAGATAAATGAATTATTCCAGGTTTTACTTGCTTTAAAAATTCACATGTTTTATTAAAATCATCTTCCTTTTCACTAGGATAACCTACAATTATATCTGTAGCTAATGTTAAATCAGGAATTTCTTTTTTGAATTTTTCAACAATTTCTAAGTATTCATTTAATGAATGGCCTCTTTTCATTTCTAAGAGTACCTTATCACTAGCTGTTTGTATTGGTAAATGTAGGAAATCATATACCCTCGGTAATTTAAATGCATCAATTAATTCATCAACATCATCTAAAACATTTTTAGGATGCATCATTCCAATACGAATTTTGAAAGTACCATTTAAATTAGCTATTTCTTTGATTAAATCAGATAGTTTTTCACCACTATCTTTTCCAAAAGCAGCTGTATCTTGAGCAGTAAGTTGAATTTCAACTGCCCCTTCATCAATTGCCTTTTGAGCTTCTTTTTTAATTTCACTAATAGGATAGCTATTTAAAGGTCCACGAGCAAATCTTGTACAACAAAAAGTACAAGCACCTAAACAACCCTCACAAATTTGAATTATATGAATATGAGGATTATCTTTAACTTTTGATAAACCAACTTTAGAATTTTTAGATAAACCAGTAGCTCTAACAGTTTCACCATCAAAAGATTTTTTAACTACATCAACTACCTCGTTTAATTGATGAGGACCAATCCAACTACAATTTGGACCAATTTTTTCTAATTTTTCTGGATCTATTTCAACCATACATCCACTAATAATTATTTTCTTATTAGGAAATTTATCTAAAAGAGATTGTACTTTAAACGTAACTTTATTTTCAGTTGGAAGCTTAACATAACAAGAATTAATTATAATAACATCTGCTTCTTCCATAGAACTAACTAAATCTATATCATTTTCTTTTAAAAAACCAGCCATAATTTGAGAATCAGATTTATTAAAAGTACAACCATAAGTGTCAATAAATACTTTCATATTCTCACAAATTATTTTCTCAAGTATTTTGGAAGTTTATTTGTTTTTTTAACAATATTTTTTGTAAAATCAAAATCATAATTATTTAAATTAATTGGCCTTCCATAAATTCTTTTAATATCTTTGGATAATGCATATCCTGAATTTTTTCGTCTTTCAGTAGTTTTAATAACATGAATTTTAATGATATAATCTTCTATTTTGACAATATCACCTACAGATATCTCAATATCCCTATCAATATCAATTTTATATGAAGCAACTTTTCCTTGTAAATCCACAGAAACTCCAATTCTTATAGGAATTTCAACAGACGATGCCCATATTGTATCAATATCTTCAATAATAGATTTATTTACTCTTTTACCATCAACTTCCATACTTGTTACTTCAACTTGACCAAGTTCAGAAATTAAATTATCTCCAATATTTAATTCTTCATTAGGAAAAAGACTAATAATAGTTTTAATAGAATTATCTTGTTCACTGATTATTAATCTTTTATCAACTGGATTTTTTTGTGAAATAGTATCTTTAAAAACATGCTGACAAGGATTACACTTTAATAAATATTCTTTTATTTCTTTCTTTTTCGAAGGAATTGTTTTAACTTTTAAAACACTTATATCTTCTGAACCACATATTGGGCATTCCATCTTCTTTTTTCTCCTTAAATTTACTTATTTTCCAAATAATGATTAACTAATCCATTACTTTCAAGAATTTCAAGTAAAAATTCTTTAAAAGGTTCGAATTTAAATGTTTTTCCTGAATTTTCATTGAAAATTGTTCCACTACCTAAATCAATAGATAAAATATCTTCTTCATTAGCTTCTATATCTGCTTTAATGACAGGAAGACCAATATTTATTGCATTTCTAAAGAAAATTCTTGCAAATGATTTAGCTATAATTGCATCAACCCCTGCAGTTTTAATAGCTATTGGAGCTTGTTCTCTTGATGAACCACACCCAAAGTTTTCATCAGCTAGAATAATATCTCCTTTTTTCACATTTTTTGTAAAATCAGGTCTTTCTCCTTCTAAAACATGGTCTGCAAAAACTTGAGGATCAAATGTTCTTAAATATCTACCTGGAATTATAATATCAGTGTCGATATTTTCACCAAAAGTCCAAATACGCCCTTTAATTTTATCCATCATATCACTTATTTATAAATTCTATGTCCATGATTTTGAGCTTTTGTTGTATAAACAATACCATCATCACCTAAATAATCTTTAGTTTCTTTAACGATACTTTTATTATTTTTATCAAATACTGAAAATAAAGTTGGGCCAAATGAACTCATTCCAACACCATAAGCACCGAAATCTTTCATTTTATCCATTAAATTTTTAACATGCTCACTTTGTAAATTTACTTCAATTTTTTTAAATCCAAGAGTTTGAATAACATCAATAGATTTTCCAAAAGCTTCAATATCTTTTTCAAGTAAAAATGGAATAAGATTCATTAAAATAAGGTGAGACATTTTTTCTACTTCATTTTTATCAACTGGACAATATTCCTGGAAAATATCAATTTCTTTTTTTCCACTTACAGACATATCTCCTGTAGGAATAGCTATAAGAACATCCCATTCTTCTGGAAATTCGTATCTTCCAATTAATTGAGGAGGATTTGCAACTGATGCAGCTGATGGTAAGAAGGTATCTTTTTCTTTAAGACTATGACCTCCATCAAGTATAAATCCACCATTTTCAAATGTAAATATTCCAATACCTGATGTTCCACCACGCCCTGTAATTTTACCAAGTTCAACAGCATCTGCAGATATTCCATAAAATTCTGTTATTAATTTAGATGTTGCAAGACCCATTTGTGTTCCAGAACCAAAACCAGCATGCGGATAAAATGCATCATCTACTTTAAAGTAAAATCCACTTTCAATATTAAAATGATTTATTGTTTTTTCTGCAGCTGATTTTATTTTAGTAATGCATTCTTTTTTAATAGTATCATTATCTATTGAATCACAAAAATCAATAGTAATGCCTTTTTCAGCTTCTTCAGAATATAGTTTGAAATTGGGTTTTTCTATTGTTAAACCAATTCCTCCATCAGTTCGGCCATATGAACCATTTAAATCAATTAGGCCCATGTGTAATCTAGAAGGTGTTTCAATATACATATTCTTAATTCCAAAAATTATTATTTATTACTACTATATTCTTCTAAAGGTATTGAAAATTCGTCTTCAATTCTTTCTCTGTAAATAGAATTTAATGTACAAAATGGAATGATTCTACCATCAGGAACTGCATAATGAATAACACATTTTTTTACTCTATCTTCATCAAAATTAAATGGATCCATAAAATGCATACATGAAATTAACATTGCATTTTTATGAAATTCCCCTAAAGCTTCATAAGATTGATTTTTAAAAATATTTAACAAAATTTGAGAAATATCCAAAGAACCTGGAGCTTTTGTTGTATGAACAACCTTTAAAATATCTTTAATAGCACTTGCATAAACTCTTTTTTTAATTGCAAATCCACCATCTTCTAATCTATCAGTATATTGATCTAATAAATCTAAAAATTTATCTACATCAATAAAACGAGTGATTGGAATCCATTCATCCATACCTTCTTCTTTCTCATCAATAAATACATAAGTAGCTATACCACAATGTTCATGACAATTAAGAAGTACACTTGGTTTTTCTCCAGATAAAGCTCCTAAAAATTTAGAAAATGCTTCAACAGCAGGAGGAGGATAAAAATCTTCAACTTTTACATGCTCATAAGTTTGATCTTGAACTAAATTAACAAAATCAGGAATAGTTATTCTTTGTTCTTCCACTTGATCACCAGGAGTTCTTCCTGAGAAAGATACAGGTTGGAAATTAACACCATAAACAATATCTCTATTTTCAAAAGCGAATTTAATAATATCTCCTATTTGTTGATCGTTAATTCCTTTTACAAGTGTTGGTACTAGAACAATACCTAATTCAGCTTTTCTACAATTTTCAATAGCTTTTAATTTTTGAGGCAATAAGTTTTTATTTCTACTTTTTATATAGGGCTCTTCTGTGACACCATCAAAAGATAAATATACTGTGTTTAATCCTGCATCTTTTAATTTTCCTGGAAGTTCTTCATCAGAAGCTAATTTTAATCCATTAGTAGCTATTTGAATATGTGTGAAACCTTCTTCTTTTGCAAGTCCGACTAATTCTACAATATCTTTACGAACAGTAGGTTCTCCACCAGCATATTGAATAGCTGGACATGGATTTGGTTCTAAATTTCTTAAATTTTGAAGCATTGTTCTTATTTCTTCAAAACTTGGTTCATAAACCTTTTTAGATACTGCTGCATTTGCAAAACAAATTGGACATTTTAAATTACATCTATTTGTAACATCAATTAATCCTAAAACTGTTGAAGTTTCGTGATCTTCACAAAGTCCACATAAATTTGGACAATTTCCTTTTTGATGAATTTCTGGATTTTCAACATGAGTAATAGTTGGTGTATATTTATCCATTTTATGATAAAGGTTGGAATCACTCCAATAAGTATTATCAAATTGTCCATGTTCATTGCATTCTTTTTTAATTCGTATTTTCCCATCAGCTTCATAAACTTCAGCATCTAATGTTTTAAAACAAACTGGACATAAACTTTTTGTATTTTTAATTTTCACTACATCACCTTAACCTTAGTAAAAAGATTTCTCAAAATCAATAAAATTAAATTCTTATTTAAAATCGCAATAGTATAATTATTTAGTTTTTTTACTATTTATAGATTTCAGTTAAATATTTAAATCAAATAAAAAATAAAGTAATTTAAAGTATTAATATTGAGGAAAATAATGATTTTAACTCTTGAAAATTTTATAATAACATGTCTATTTGCATTATATTTTATGATACCTGCATATTTTTCAAATGTAAGTGGTCTTGCATTTGGAGGAACTCATCCAATAGATTTTGGAAAGAATTTCATAGATAATAGACGTATTATTGGAGATGGTGCTACATGGGAAGGATTAATAGCTGGAACAATCATTGGTACCATTGTAGGAATTATTCAAGGTTTTATCGGCCCATTTCTCATAGAATTTAATATCACCAATATTGTTCCATTAGTAACTACTATTGATCAAGGTTTATTAGTTGGATTTTTATTAGGTTTTGGAGCTCTTTTAGGAGATGCTTGTGGAAGTTTTATAAAAAGAAGATTAAATATAGACCGTGGAAAACCTGCACCATTACTTGATCAGTTAGACTTAGTTGTAGGTTCACTTGTTCTTGGATCTATAGTTTTCAGTTTTAATATTCCATTTATAATAATTGTATGTGCATTAACACTTGTATTGCATTTATTTACAAATATTTTTGCTTATTTACTTGGAATAAAAGATGTATGGTATTAATTTAGATATTTATCCATTAATATAGCTGCTCCAATAGCTGGAGCTACAATACATTCTTCATGAGTCAAAAGCTCATCCATTGATTTTATTTTAAGATTTAATAATTTTGCTGCTTCATATGCTAAAATATCTTTTCCAAGACCAGTTGTTACAACAAAATCTAAATTTTGACATTTAACAACTTGATTTAAACAATCTGCAATTTGTTTTACTTGTTCTTTATGAATAAACTTTGATATTTCAACTATCTTATCATAAGATAAATAATCTAAATCACTACAAACCACTCTTGATATTCTTCTTGCACAATCAATCTTTTCTTTGGGCTTACCATCAAAAGTATCACAAATATAATCATTAATAGTGATTTTATCTAATACCATGTAAATATCTGCAGTTTGAGCAAATAATTCTGAAGCTATTCTATATTCTTTACCATTAATAGGAATTTTATCTAAAAAACTAGCTAAGTTAGTTCTTAAAGTTCCAGTATAA
This sequence comes from Methanobrevibacter sp. DSM 116169, assembly GCF_046197865.1. Lineage (GTDB taxonomy): Archaea > Methanobacteriota > Methanobacteria > Methanobacteriales > Methanobacteriaceae > JAHKLT01. The sequence continues at coordinate 1,443,172 of NZ_CP166990.1, forward strand.
ACCAGCTCACCAGTAGCTAATCTTTCATAATCAGTTCTACCAATTGCACATTCTTTTCCATTTTTAATAGGTATAATATCAGTTGTTGTACTACCAGTATCAATAAAAATACAATTTTCATTAATTAATGAAGCTATTTGAGAGGTAGCTATCCAATTAGCAGCTGCAGCATCTAAAGGATTATTTTTAATATTATCTAATGAAATAACTCCGTTTTGACCTACAAAAGCTATTGGGCAATTAAATAAAGATTCACATTTATAAACAACATCTAAAACTCCTTCTTTTTTAGTTTCATATGCATCTACAAGTTCTGATGTCATTGAAATACAAACTGCATCTAATGACTCAATAGGACATATTTTTTCAATTAGCTTTTTTAATCTCTCAGTAAGTTCATGATTATTAGACCACATTGGCAAATATTCATATTCTATTTTAATTGAATTTATTTTATTTTCCTTAAAATCAACAATAGCTAAATCTGTGTTTGCACCACCTATGTCTAACCCAGCTATTTTCATTTAAGAATCTCCATACTCAATTGATTCTCATCTTTTTTAAAGAAAACATAGCCTGAAAAGGATACTTCTTTTTCTAGATCATTTAATTCAATTTTATTATCTAATAAATTTATAATACTTTCTCCAATATTAAAATTAGCTATTTTTTGAAGAGCAGCATAAGGAGTAGTGAATCTAGAATTAATTTCAATAAGATAAACTTTATCTTCACTTAATATCAAATCCACACCAATAAAACCTTTAATACCTTTAATAGATTCAACTGCTTCAACAGAAGTATTAAATATATCTTCTTTATATTCAGAATCATGAGGTAACCAACCTCCTAAATAGTTTTCAGCGCCCTTTGTTAATGTCATGTTTTGTTTATTTAAACTAATAGGAATTGTTTTATTACCATCACTAATTAAACTAACACTAATATCTATTCCTTCAATAAATTTTTGTACTAATATAAATGAGTTCATAGGAAAATCATTTTTTAAATTAATAATATCATCTAAATTGCTAATTAAACTAACACCTTCACAATCAATCCCATTTACAGGTTTTATAATAATTTTAGAATTTTTCCAATTATTAAATACTGAAATTAATTCATTTTTCCAATCTTCTTTTGAATTTATTTGGATTTTAACAGTCTCAGGTTGTAAAACTACATTTTTAAGTTTGTTATATGTATTAAATTTATTAGAACACAATAATGTTGCATTAGAATCTGAATTATATATTTTAACATTGTTATTTTCAAGAATCTTAGTTAATTTATATAATTTCATTTCATTCTCACCAGCAATAAAAACTGCTCTTTTAAAATGTCCTGAATTAATATTAAGCCAAAATTCTAAATTTTCATCAATAAAAATTATATTAATATCTTTATAATCTTTTACTAAATACTCATAAGACTTATGCATTACTAAAAAAATATCAAAAGATTTTAAATCTTCAATTAGAGCCAAAATTAAAGATTCAGCCTCTGATTTTATATCAGTGTTGTTTTCACCTGAAGCAGTGAAATATTCAAATAGCAAAATTGAATCTTCATTAACATTTTTTAACATAATATTATATATTTAATAATTAATATTAAACATTTTTCATATCGTTATTTTGAATGGTTTAATTTTATGTAAAAATAAATGCAGCTAATAGTTTTTCTGTGTGGTTGGAATTAATTATAATTGGGAGTAATTATAATATACATTTTTTAGAGAAAAATTTTCTATATGTTTAGATTTAAAAAATATTTTTTAAAATTGTTTTTTGTTACTATTAGCTGCAGTTATTCATCTTAACTTATAAAATATACTTTAAAAAAAATAATCTATTATATCCAAGAATAATAATGATACTTTCCCGGATATAAAAGAGTAAATAATTTATTTTAGTTTTTTGTTTTAATTTCCTATGGTACGATTATTAGTGTTGATACATCAGTTACACTGGAGTATGCTGTTGCAAGGTAGTGTCCTGATTCTAAGCTAACGTCTAATCTTACAAGTCCTAGCATGTCGGTGACTAGGTTGGATATCCAGCCGTGAATGTTTATTCTTATGTTTTCACCTTGTATTGGTGTTCCTTGACCATTTAATGCTTGTACAACATATTCTATTCCACCATCTCCACGAGAGTAAGTGTATGCATTTAATACTGGAATAACATAAACACTATTACTAATTTTTAAGCCATTAGGGTGTTCAGCGGTTAAGATATAATACCCAGGGTCTAAATTAATGTTTAATTTTGCTATACCACTTGCATTGGTGAGTCTGTGATATAATACACCATTAATGTTCATTGTTGCATTTACACCTGCTAAAGGATTACCTTCACCATCTAATAAAGTAACATAGTATTCTGTACCATTTTTAAAGAACTTAAATACATCATCACCAAAAATATTAGCTTTAACAACAACACTGTTATTAACACTACGTTGTGTGATGTTTTCTGTTCTTGTAGCTGTAGTAACTGCAGTATAAGTACCAGGATCTAATTTAATATTTAAATAAGCAGTACCATTAATATCTGTAGTTCTAGTGTAAGTTACACCGTTGATTGTGATTTTAATTTCTTCACCTGCTGCTGGTCTACCTAATGAATCACCAAAGTAAATTTCCAATCTTTGGGAACCAAGATAATACTTATCCACATCATTAGTCTCAAAATAATAAGTAAAAGCAACAGATAATCTAGCAGTCTTAACAGTCAAATTATTTCCACCAGCATACAAACCAGTAATCAATGACTCATCAGACCTCATAATAGTATATACACCTTCATAAGTACCATTAGCTAAAGAATCAGCAATCATGATATCTTCAATATCTCCAACTTTAATTGTGATATTCTGACCAACAATAACATTACCATTATCATCAGTTAAAAAAGCATCAAGTAAAAAATCATCTAACATATAACCAATAAAAGAATTATTACTATTAATAGTCATAACAACTTCACTTAAGATTGTTCCATAGTTGTATATTCCCGGAGCATCAGAATTAATAGTATTATTATTTAAATACATTTTTCCAAGATCATTGTAGATTATTGTTCCTTCACCTGTAAATTTACTAATATCAATAATTGCTAGTCCTCTTTCTAACCATACAGCTGTACCGTCTTCAGCAATGTTATTGATGAATTGTGATTCACTAATAAACATGTCATCTGAGTATTCATTATTGATTGCTCCTCCACGATAAGCACTATTAGCTTCAAATAATACACAATTCATAATAAAATTAAATGAATCCATAGAATAGATTGCACCGCCAAAACGCTCAGCTTTATTACCAGTAAAATTAACATCACCAAAAACAATATTATGAGCATCACGATTATAAACCGCTCCACCACTAATACCTGCACTATTATTTACAAACTCAGAATCACCAACAACAAAAACATCTAATTCACGAATATAAATAGCACCACCATCTTCAACTGCAACATTATTTTCAAAATAAGCATTTTCAATAGTAAATCTATGACCATCACGAACATAAATAGCACCACCAGTTCTATTAGCTTTATTATTAACAAAAATAGAAGTTTCAGTGATAGTAACATCATTTCCAGTATTATATATTGCTCCACCACTATAATCAGCTTCATTACCTACAAAAGAAGACTCACCAGAAATCTCAAAATTATTTCCAGTATTCCCTATTGCTCCACCATATTGACCAGCTTCATTTTTTTCAAAAACATTAGTTCCATTTATACTAAAATTAGCTCCTTCATTAGACATTGCCCCATAGTTATTTCCAGCAGAATTATTTATAAAAACATTATCCCCACTCATAACAAAATTTGCACCACTATTAAAAAAAGCACCATAATTATTTCCAGCAGAATTATTTATAAAAACATTATCCCCACTCATAACAAAATTTGCACCACTATTAAAAAAAGCACCATAGTTATTTTCAACAGAATTATTTATAAAAATATTAATTCCACTCATGGTAAAATTATCACCAGAATTACGGAAAGCACCCACATTATTTGTAGCAGAATTATTTATAAAAACATTATCCCCACTCATAACAAAATTTGCACCACTATTAAAAAAAGCACCATAATTTCTCACAGCAAAATTATTTATAAAAATATTAATTCCATTCATAGATGAATTATCACCAGTAGTTTGAATAGCACCAAACTCATATAAAGCAGAATTATTTATAAAATTATTAGTTCCATTCATTGAAAAATATTTTGCTTGATTGTAAATTCCTCCACGACTATATGCATGGTTATTTTCAAATGTACAATCTGTTATTGTTAAATTTTCAGCATTAGTAGTAGTATATATTGCTCCACCATAACCAGTTGTATAGTTTGCATTTTTAAATGTTATGTTTATTAATGTTATTCCATGTGCAGTTATTTGGAATATTCTTCCAATTGTTTGCCCATCTGGTGATGTTCCAATGATGGAAAATCCATTACCATTAATAGTTAAATTCTTTTGATTAATGTTAATTCCATTAGTAAATCCAGTTTCGAGATTTCCTCTTTGTACATCGCCTACTAAGTTTACTACTCCATTTTCTCCTGCAGTTGCTATTGCACTGCTTAAATTAGTAAAAGTCCCTTCAGAACTTGTTGTTGCATATATTTGGTTTTTTTCTCCTACAATAGTATCATCTATGTTGTCTGCTGCTACGCCAGCTACAGATGCAAAGAATAATAACACAAAAACTAGTATGGAGAAAGTTTTTTTATTAAATATCATTTTCCCACATAAACCTCCAATTTTTAATCGAGTTTTTACTAAATAAAAAAACTATAAAATACTTAGAAAAATCAAAAAAAAGAATTATCAAAAAATATAGTTAAATTACTTTTAAATATTATAATCTTCACTATTAATCTTCATTTTCTAAATAAATCACTATTATTTTAATAAAATACATTGATTTTTATAAATATTCACATAGCTTTTCTTATTAAAAACCACAGCATATTTTCATACTGCGATATATTATATTAATATACACAAAATTTAGAAAAAAATAAAACTTTATTAAGTATTTAAATAGCTATTAAATAACATTTTTATATTATAAACTTAAAATTAACAAATAAAAATACTTTATCATAAATATAACTTAATTAATTAATGCATTGTATTATTTAAAAGAAAAAATATTATAATATTATTATAATAAATTTAAGCTATGATAATTCAAAATCAAAAAGATATAGAAAATTTTCATAAGATTAGAGGTCATTCAAAAACAACTATAACTAACTACAAAAATTCATTAAAGAAATATTCCAAATTTCACAACATTTCAATATCTAAACTAATAGAAGAAGCAATTAACGAGCAAAAAGAGAAAATACCTCATCATGAACTAAAAATTTACAATAGAATATTAGATTTTAGAACGGATTATTTAATTCCAAATTTTGTAAATAACAGTGTTTTATCTCATGAGACAAGAATAAAAACTTTTTACAGATGTTTTAGAATTGAAGTGCCTAATTTACCTCCTATAAATAAAAAGATTCTTAAAAAAAATCCAATAATTACATATGATGATATTTTAACTAAAGAAGAACTTATAAAAGGATTAAAACATTCTAATAAATATTTAAAATCAAGAATTATGATGATGATATCAAGTGGCACAGCTATCCAAGAAACACAAAATATTACTAAAAAAGACTTTTATAAGTCTACTTATTCTTATCACAAATCAGAAAATTTAGAAGAAGCTTTAAAATATTAATAAAAAGAAAGGATATTATTCCAACATTTAAATTATATAGATCAAAAACAGGAAAAACATATTATTCTTTTTGTACTCCTGAGACAACAAAAGTTATCATTGAGAGTTTATTTGAAGAAAATAATAAGGATTTAAGTAAAAACCTTTTCAAATACTCGAAAAGCAATGTAAACTATTTATGTAAAAGAATTAATGATAAATGCAGATTTAAAAAAGCAGGAGGATATTCTCGATTTTCACCACATATGTTTAGAAGATTTAACTCAACACAATTAAACCAAAATCAAGATATAGCTGGTGAGATGTTGACAATGGAGTTAATTGATAATTTACAAGGAAGAGGAAAAGGATTAACAAGAGAAGCATATTTTAAAAGTAATCCAGAATTTCTTAAAAAAATTTATATAAATTGCATGAATAGTATTTCTTTATTTAATAAATATTATTTTAATAGTGAAAATAAAAAACTCTATGTAAAAAAATTAAAAAATAATATATAATATTCATATTTTTACAAAAATAAATAGAAAATTTTATATTAGATTATATTAATATAATATAAAAAAATTTTCCATACCATGTCTCAAAATCTAATTAATATTTAATTTATCCAAAAATATATTATCCATTAAAAAGAAAAGTATATAATGAGATGAATAAAATGTCTAAAGAAATCGATGAAGATAAAGCATTTGAAGCAGCATTAAAAGGAAAAATGGGTTGGAAATGTCCTTGTGCATTAGATATTATGGATGAAAAATCTAAATTATTAGATTTATCTTGTAAAAAATGTGGAAAATCATTTAAATCAAATAAAGAAAAAGATTATTGTATGGATTGTTCAAAAGGAAGATAATAAATTATTTTTATAATTTAGATAATCTTTTAAATAATAAAGATTAAAAATTTATTTAGTGTTGTATTGTGAAAAATTATTTTTAAAGATTGAACTCACCACCTCATTCATATTTATCAACAAAAATGTGAGGATTAATCTCCAGGACTTTAACTAATAAATATTTTTTCATATTACAGCACATTTAATACTTATTTTAAAATATTTACACAAGTGATAGTATGGATTTTGAAAAAAAGACTATTGAAACTGAAAAAGTGCTTATATTAATTATAAAGGAAATGTTGAAAATATGGGAGATTTGATGGAAAAACTAATGAATTACATTATTGAAAATAATGTTAATGTAATTGGAGCTCCTTTTTCACTTTATTATACTGATCCTAGTATGGTCAAACCAGAAGATATGGTTTATGACATGGGTTTTCCAATAGCTGGTGAAGCTAAAGAAGAAGGTGAAGTTAAAATAAAAGAAATTCCAAAACACAATGTAATATCTGGAATCCATAAAGGAGAATATACTAAATTAGGTGAAACTTATATGAGTATATGGAATTATATTACTGAAAATAAATTTGAACCTAATGGAATTCCAAAAGAAATTTATTTAAATAGTCCTACTGAAGTTTCACCAGATGAATTATTAACAGAAGTTCAATTTCCTATTGAATAGCTTATTTAATTATATTCATCAAAAACTACAGTCATATCTTTTAAATTTAAATCATCATATGGAAAATGCATTTTATTAGAATAAGCTATTTTAACTAATGCATTAAATTTATTTTCAAATTCTTTAACGGTTATATCATTTCCAATAATACTTATTTTTCTATTAAATGATAACATAATATCATCTGGAGATTCAATAGTTAATAAATCGTTTTTATAAAAGCTTTCAATTGCATCTAATATTTTAAAAGCTGATGAACCATCACCATATGGATTTGAAGCTTTTTTCATAGCTTCTTTAAACTTTTCATCTTCAAGAATTTTATTAGCTGTATCAACAATCTTTTTTGTATCAGATCCAACTAATATATTTCCACCAGCTGTTACTGTTTCAGGTCTTTCTGTATTATATCTTAATGTAAGAGCTGGAACATTTAATGTAATAGCTTCTTCTTGCAGGCCTCCAGAATCTGTTAAGATTAAACTAGATTTTGATAAAAGTAATAAAAAGTCTAAATATCCTACTGGTTTTATAATATGAATATGATTTAAGTTTTCTAAATCTTTTAAAAGACCAAAATTCTCAAGTGTCTTTTTAGTTCTAGGATGAATTGGAAATATAATATTCATTGAATTTAATTTTTTTAAAGCTTCGATAATACTTTTTAAACGTTTTTCATCATCTACATTTTCAGCTCTATGAATTGTTAAAGTTAAAATATTATTTAACTTATCAATATTCAAATTAGCTAAAGATTCTTCTGTAATTTCTTTCTTCTCAGCTATTTTTAAATTTCTATAACATGCATCAACTATAGTGTTTCCTGTTAGGAAAATCTTTTTTCTTGAAATATCTTCTGATGCTAAATTAATAGCTGATTCTTCTGTTGGTACAAAATACATTTTTGAGCAGACATCTGCTGCTTTTCTATTAATCTCTTCAGGCATCGATTCATCAAAAGAACGTAAGCCTGCTTCAACATGTCCTACTGGAATGTGTAATTTAGATGAAACTAAAGCTCCTGCTAGAACTGCATTTGTATCTCCTTGAACAAGAACTATATCTACTTTTTCATCAACTAAAACCTCTTCTATTCCTTCCATCATCAAACCAGTTTGTTTTCCATGTGAACCTGATCCTACATGAATATTATAATTAGGTGTAGGTAAATTCAAATCAATAAAAAAGTTTTCAGACATTTCTTTATCATAATGTTGACCAGTATGAATTAAAACAAGTTCATGATTTCTTTTTTTAATCTCATCAATAACAGAAGCCATTTTTATTATTTCTGGTCTTGTTCCAAGTACAATAGCTATTTTCATTTTATCACTAAGTAATTTTAATAATTTAACTTATATTAAAACCTATATTAATATTTATTTATAAATCTTCAAAACTTTTTAAAAAAGATTCTGTTATTGCATATTCTTTTTGAAGGTTTAATAGGTTATTTAATAGATATTTCTTAAATCTTCTAAATGCATAATCATCATTTTGGAATTTAATACCATCATATTCTATATCCATTAAAATAAGATATTCTGGATTTAAAACTTTTATATGTTCTCTTGGAGAATCTTCTTTAGGATTTAAAAAGTTCTCAGCATCATCAAGAGATATTTTATTTGTAGCTACATCAACAAAAACTCTCATCATTTTACGTACCATATTCCATAAAAAGCTTTCTCCATAAATATCTATAAAAATTGGATGATAAGTATTGTTTAAATGAGGTAAATTTTCATTATTTTCTGATTTAATATCTGGTTTACTTATTTTTATATCATGAATTGTCCTAGTTGTAGTTTTTTGATATCTTTTAGTAAAATTTGTAAAATTATGAGTTCCTTTAAAAATATCAGCTACTTGATTAAGTAAATCTAAATCTAAATCATCATTAAGTAATATATACCTATAATGCCTCATTTTTGCATATCTTGGTTTAAATCCAAAACGAACTGGAGCTTTAGCAATAATTTGCACATCATCAGGTAAGCTGTTATTGATTTGGTTTATGAGAACTTCTTTTTCACTTTGAAAACTAATTACATTACCTAAACTATGAACTCCAGTATCTGTCCTACCTGCAATTCTGAATCTAGACTCTTTTAAATCATCAATATATCCTAATTTTTTCAAATGATATATTAATTCCTCTTCAACAGTCCTAAGATTAGGTTGTCTTTGAAAACCATGAAAATTAGTCCCAATATATGCAATTTTTAAAGCCGTTCTTTTCATCTTAAGAAAACTCCTATTTAAAAATATTTAATTAATCTAGTTTAAGAAATTATCTATAATATAAATTCTTTTTAAAAATTATTATATAGCTATAGAAATAAAAATAAATATTAATAATTTATGGTGTTTTAATGTCATTTGAAAAAGATAAAATGTTAATAATGCCTGCTGTTGACATTAAAGGAGGAAAATGTGTACAGCTAGTTCAAGGCAAACCTGGAAGTGAACAAGTTGTTATTGAAAATCCTGAAAAGGTTGCAGGGCGTTGGGAAAGTTTAGGTTCTGAAGTACTTCATATTATAGATTTAGATGGAGCTATTGATAATAATACTAATTTACCAGTAATTAAAAAAATATTAAAGGAAGTTTCTATTCCAATTCAATTAGGTGGAGGAATTAGAACAGTTGAATATGCTAAAACCCTCTTAGATTTAGATATCGAAAGATTAATAATTGGAACTATGGGAATTACAAATCCTGATACAATTACTGAATTATCTAATGAATATGGATCTGAAAGAGTAATGATTTCACTAGACAGTAAAGATTCTAAAGTTGTAATAAAAGGTTGGCAGGAACAAATTGATAAAACTCCTGCAGAATTATCATTAGAATTTAAAAATCATGGTGCAGGCAGTATATTATTTACAAATGTTGATGTTGAAGGATTATTAGGTGGATTTTACATAGACCCTGTTCTAAACTTAGTTGAATCAGTTGATATTCCAATAGTTTATTCTGGAGGAATCAGTTCAATAGATGATATTAAAAAACTAAGTACAACTGGTGCACAAGGTGTTGTAATAGGTTCTGCTCTTTATAAAGAAAAAATTGACCTAAAAGAAGCATTAAAATATCAATAGTGATGATTATGAAAGTTATGGCAAGTGGAACATTTGATCTTTTACATCCTGGTCATGGAATATATCTTGAAGAAGCTAAAGCATTAGGTGGAAAAGATTCAAAACTTTACGTCGTTGTTGCAAGGGATTTGACTGTTAAAAAAAGAAAAAGAATTCCTATTGTTAATGAAAATCAGCGTTTAGAAATGATTAAAATGTTAAAACCAGTTAATGAAGCTTATTTAGGTAGCGAAAAAGGTGATATTTTAAAAATTGTAGAAAAAATAGATCCTGATATAATAGCTATAGGTGCCGATCAAACACATAATGAGGAAACCTTACAAAAAGCTCTTAAAGAGAAAGGTTTGAAAGCTGAAGTAAAAAGAGTAAAAAAATACCATAAAGATGAATTAGATAGTACTTGTAAGATTATTAAAAAAATAAAACAAACTGATTTTAAAGATAAAATATTAGATAATTGTGAATAAAGGTGAAACTATGATAAAAGTAGCTATTATTGGAGCAAGTGGTTATACTGGAGGAGAATTAGTAAGATTATTATTAAATCATCCAAATGTAGAAATAACAGAAATTACATCAAGAAAATATGATGGTATCCCAATTCATAAAGTCCATCCACATATTAGAGATAGTGGACTAATATTTAAAGATAAAAAAGCATCAAAACTTAATGCAGATATAGCTTTTACTGCAACTCCTCATGGAGCTTCAATGCATATTGTTCCTGAATTAATCAATGAAGGAATGAAAGTAATTGATTTAAGTGGAGACTATAGATTTAAAGATACTGCAGTTTATGAAAAATGGTATGATATGGAACATATATCTGATTTAAAAGCAGTTTATGGACTTCCTGAAATTTATAGAAAAGATATAAAAAATGCTAATTTAATAGCTAATCCAGGCTGTTTTCCAACAGGAGCAATTTTAGCTACATATCCTTTAATTAAAGAAGATTTAGTTGAAAGAGTAATTATTGATTCTAAAACAGGTGTTAGTGGTGCAGGAATAAGTCCAACTGAAGCAACACATTATCCTACAATTGCAGATAATGTTAATCCATATAAAATAAGTAGTCATAGACATATGGCAGAAATTCAACAAGAATTAAACGGTTTTAAAAATGTTAAAGTATCATTTACTCCCCATCTTGTTCCAGTAATACGTGGAATTCAAACAACAAGTCATAGTATTTTAAAAGATGAAAATATTAAATCAGATGACTTAAAGAAATTATATGAAAAAACATATAAAAATGAACCATTTATTAAATTATTAGACAATGATGAAACACCCCATTTAAGTTCTGTAAGAGGATCCAATTATGCTCATATTGGGGGATATGAAATTGATGATACAGGGCGAGTTATTATGTTATCTGCTATAGATAATTTAGTAAAAGGAGCATCAGGTCAAGCTATTCATAATATGAATATTATGGAAAATTTCAAAGAAGATGAAGGATTAAAATATATTGGTTTAAATCCTTAAACTTTGTTTAAGCTTAAATAATATATAGTATAAGTTATAAATTAAATATAGATAATGAAAAAATCCTTTGAGGTTTCAAATATGAATGCGATTGTAATCTACTATTCAACAAGTGGTCGGACTGAAGTAGTAGCTAAAACTATATCTGAAAACTTAGAAACAGATATAGTTAAAATTAAAGATTTAAAAGATAGGAAAGGAGTAAAGAATAAAATGGCTGCATCATTAGATGCTTTCAGAGAAAAAAAGACAAAAATTCAACCAATTAGAGTTGATCTTACAGAATATGATACTGTCTTTTTTGGAACTCCAACATGGGCAAACAATCCTACTCCTGCAATTATTACAATTATAGATAGATGTGATTTAAGAGCTAAAGATGTAGTATTATTTACTACTATGAGTGGTAGTGGAGGATCTGCTACAATCAAAAGAATGGAAGAAAAAGTTGAAGCAAGAGGAGCTCGTGTAATCGGAAAATTTATTGTTAAAACAAAAAACAAATCTAAAAATGCTTTAATAAAAGAAAGTGAATTTATAATTAATAAAATAAAAGCAAATGAAAGTTAATACTATGTCAAATAAACCTACACTAAAAATAAAACCAATTAAAAATGGAACAGTTATTGACCATATTAGTGCTAACAAATCTTTACATGTTTTAAAAATATTAAATCTTCCAAATAAAGAACATAAAAACATTACAATAGCTATGAATGTTTCATCTAATGAAATTGAAAGAAAAGATATTCTAAAAATAGAAAACAGAGAATTAGAATCTGATGAACTTGATCAAGTTGCACTTGTAGCTCCAAATTCTACTATTAACATTATTAGAGATTATGAAATTGTTAAAAAAGATAAAATTAGTTTAAAAAATGAAATAACTTCTATTATCAAGTGTACTAATCCTAAATGTATTACAAATAATGTTAATGAACCTATTAATTCTAAATTTGCAATTATAAGTAAATCTCCAATTTTAGCTCGTTGTTATTATTGTGATAAACTTATTAATAAAGAACATATAAATAAACAATTTCAATAATTAGCTATTATATAATTTGATAATCTCTTTGAAAGTGCTAAAATTGTTAAAATTGGAGGTTTTCCTGGAGATTTAGGTAAAACACTTGCATCAGCTACATATAAACCATTTATTTTAGTTTGAAGATTAGTATCAACCACCTCACCAATAGCTGCTGTTCCACCAGGATGTGCACCTCTTATATTAGTAGATTTTATTGTATTTGGATCTACTCCTGCTTCTTTTAAAATAAAACCTGCAACTGCACAGCCTTCTGCTAAATATTTACCATCTTTTATTGAATTATTTTTAAAAACTTTATTATTTTTAATATATCCTGTCGGTTCATCAGGAATTTTAACCATTATAGAAAAAATATCTTCAGATCTAATATTTTTATCTTTAAGTTCATCATAGATAATTGTAGAAAAATGAGGAGCTAAAATAAAATTTTCACCTGTAACTAGTCCATTCATTTGTATTTCTTTATTTAATCGGACATCTTTTAAAATACCACCAACAGTAACAAATGAATCAAAAAATAACTTCTCACCTGCTTTAATTCCTGCATTTTGTAAAATTATTCCAGAACCTATTGCACCAGCAGATAATATTACTAAATCTGATATAATTTCTTCTTTTTTACCATTATTTAAGATTTTTACTCCTTTAACTTGATCATTTTCAATAATTAAATCAATTACTTCAGAGTTTGTAAGGATTTCAGCACCGTTATCCTCAGCTATTTCAACAAAATCTTTTGAGGTCCATTTTGCATCAACAGGACATCCAAATGCACAATTACCACAAATAATACATTTCTCCTCATTAATAGCTTTTGGCATTTTACAAGGATTTAAATTTAATTTATTAGCTGATTTAATAAAAATATTTGATGATATGCCATGATGTGAATCATTTAATTCATGAATATTTAAATCATCTTCTAATTCATTAAATTCATTAGATAAATCAATTCCTAATTTTTTAAAATCATCTTCTAAAGATCTAACAGCATTGCCTGTTGAGACTAAAGTTGTTCCGCCAATACAAGTTGTTTTAAGTAAATCAACACCTTCATCACTTTTATCATAATATTTAAATGCATCTTTTGTTTCAATAAATGGTCCCTTCTCAATTAAAGTTACAGGAATATTAGCTGAAGCTAGTTCCATAGCTAATAATCCTCCACCTGCACCAGAACCTACAATAATAACCATAAAAACACCAAATTAATTTAAAGAATAGCTAACAATTATTGTTGCAATATTAGAATCTTTATTAAAAGAAAATTTATTTTTAAGATAATAATCAGATTCAACAGAAGGCATAGAAATAAATGATTCGCAAACTTCATTTAAATCCATTAAATCATTACATTCACAACCAGGAATTAAAAAATATTCTCCACCTGAGAAAGGAATTCCTCCTTTCATTTTATCTTTAAATAAAACAAAATCATCACTTAAAAATTCATAATCTTCTAAATCTTGATAATCTTCTTTATTATCATTTTCATTTAAATATTTTCCAACAACAATCCCTTCATCATTAACAAGTAAAAGTTCATGACAATTTGGAAGTTTAAAACTATTATCAGCAAAAAGAACCATGTGATAATCTTTTCTAAAGCATTCTTTTAAACCTTCATTAATTACAGGGACTAATTCATCAGCTCGCTTAGATTCAATTTCTATTAAATTAAGAATATCTTCATTAGATAATTCTTCGACTTTTAATACACCTTCCATATTATTTAAAATATCAACTATTTTATCTATAATATTATAAACTCCATATTAAATTTTAAAATATTCATTTCTTGCTTCAACTAAAGATTTAATATTATCGATTGGAGATAATGGAGCTATTCCACAACTTGGAGCTAAAACATCTGCGCCTTTATCTAATGCATCTTTAGCTTCAGCTTTAACTTGTTCAGTAGTACCATTAAAAAGAGTAGCTGATGTTGAGACATTTCCAACTAATCTTGAAGGATTATCAACACCTTCTAATTCTTTTTTTGCAATATCAAAAGGTAATTTTTCCTCAACACTGATGCCATCATAACCAAGTGAAGCCATATCTTTAACAATAGGTTGTGTAGATCCACAAATATGTAAAACAGAAGCTACATCTAAATTACCAGCATAATCTTCTAAATTACCTTTAATAAGAGAATTAAATTGAATTGGATTAATTAAATCAGGTGATGCTGTAGGTTCAGCAACACAAACAACATCAACTTCAGTTTCACTAATTAAATCAGCATAATCCATACATGCATCAAGACATATATCCATTGCATCTTCAACAGATGTAGAATCAGTAACCATGTCCCTAACAAGATTTTCAACACCTAATAAATGTCCTGCTAAAGTAAATGGCCCACAAACACCAACAATAATTGGAACTTCTCCTCCATATTTTTCTTTAGCTAGTTCAATTGCATCAATAATAACGGGAATACGACCATTTTCTAAGTAATCATCAGGAATATCCATATCTTCAGAACTTTCAAATGTTATACCAGAAACTTCAGGAGGACGTTCTTTAGTACCATAATTAATTTCTGCTCCCATAGCTTCAGCTTCAACAGTTAAATCAAAAGGAAACCTAATACATTCAAGACCTGCATATTCATATAAAGAAGCACCTAATTTAAGAATATCTTCAGAATTTTTATGAGCTTCAGGCCAAAAAACACCGAGTTTATCCATAGCTTCAACAGTACCTAATTGAGTAACACTAACAACAGGAGTTATATCAACTTTCTCACCAGAAAGTGCAGATAAAAGATTATCTTTTAAATTCATAATATCGCCTTCTTTAAATAAGTTTTTTAACTAAATTAAAAAGTAATAAATAAATATATGTTGTTTATAATAATTAAAATTTCTTATTCAAAATAAATAAAAAAAAGAATGAAAATTTTAAATTAATAAAATTTTCAAAAGCTCTTAAAAATAAATTATTTAAGAGTATTCAGGAACAAATTCCCCAACAATATCACTGTATTTTTTCCTTACATCATCCCAAGATAATTTATCTTCTAATATTGCATTAGCAAGTTTAGGAGTGTGGTATGCTTCAACACCATAAAAACTCATAGGGAAAGATTCTACATAATCTTTTCTTACAGCTCCTCCACCACAACCAATTGGAACATTAAGGCCAGCTTTTTCCATAGCATCAACAACTTTTGGAAATGCTGTCATAGTAGTAGTCATTAAAGCAGTACCAGTAAGCATAATCGGATTATACTCTTTAACTGCTTCAACAACTTTATCTGCAGGTACATCACGTCCTAAATCTACTGCTTCAAATCCACCAGCACGTAAAAACATTAAAATAAGGTTTTTACCAATATCATGTGGATCTCCTTCAGCAACAAAACTTACAACAGTACCTTTTGTTTCACTTTTATGACCTAAAACCTTTTCACAATCTTTAACTCCTGCCATTAAACAATCTCCAGCTAACATCAAATCTGGTAAGAAATAAATACCTTTAGTATATAATGCACTAACAGAATCAATTCCTTTCATTAATCCTTTATTGATAACATCAATAGGAGATACACCATCATCTAAAGCTTTTTTAACATTATCTAATACTTCATCATTGTTTTCATGTAAAACTCCTAAAGCGATTTCCCTAAATGGTTCATCTTTAGGTAAGATTTTAACAACATCTTCATCATCTTCAGGTTTTACAGCAGGCCCTTCTAATACAACATTATACCTAACATAAACATTGTTCTCATCGAATTTATCTTCTAAGTCTGTATAACTCATATCTATACCTCCTTATAAATATTTAAAGTCCTATAATCCATAATTTTTAGGATTAAAATCATGAACTCTTCTTTTATACCTTCTAATACAATCTTTAGTAAATTTATCAGCTTCATCAGTTAAGCCTTCTAATATTTTCATTGCATTATCTAATGAATCTTTTTCAAATCTGGTCAAATATAGTTTTTTCGCATCAACTGCTTCATTAATAATATTTCCTGCTTCAATTGCAGCAGCTTTAGCTCGAAGATATGGATCATCTGCATATTTAATAATAGCTTCACCAATTCTATATGCATTATCATAAGCTAAAATTAATGCTTGAGGATCTCTGTATTTATCAGCTAAAGTATAAATATCTCTTAATGTTTTTTCCTCTCCCATTTCAATAGATGCATTCATTAAAGCAGTTTCATAACCTAAAGCTTGTAACCATACTTGAGGAGTAGTTCCACCCATTTCTTCTCTGTGATAAACAGATTCATTACTCCAAACATCAGTAACTGCAGCAACTAAATTACCCATTAAATCAGAATGCGCACATACTGCATCTTTACCTTCAGTAGCTATTGGAACACCTGAAATAGCTTTAATGATTGGGTTTTCATATCCACAGTCTTTTAATGGTCCAACTGCACCACATTCAACTGCAGTTAAACTTCGAGCTGCACCCATAGCTCTTGCAAGTGCTGCTAAAGTATGAGGATTATCTTTTGTAGTTAATCCACCAGCTAAAAACATAGCTGTATTAGATTGTGAACAATCTGTATCACCTGCAGGAAGAGCTTTTGATTTTCCTGCAATTTTAACGATTTCTGTCCACATATTTTCCATATCCATACTTCCTAGAACACCAATTCCAAAAAGCATAGCTTTAATATCTGCTCTTGCGATACCATAATCTGAAACAGACTTACCACCAACAGATTCAATAGAAATAAATGAAGCACCATTTTCAACTGCAGCTTCACAACTTTCCATAATCAAATTATATTGTGGAGAATCATCCATTTGGAAATTTTTCTCCTCATCCCGAATATCTGCAGGAGTTGCCCTATAAGCTGTTTTTATACCATATTTATCTTGAAACTCTTCAAGAACATCAACAGCAATTTTTGTATTTTCTGCTACCCAATCAGGATTAGAAGTTTGTTGAGAAATATGTTCTTGCTCTAATTGAAAAGCAGGAAGTCCAATACCTACAGCACGTTCACAAGCACTGTATGCAATATTTTTCATCTCATTATTCATTTTTTCTTTACTAACTTCAGCACCTTCAGCAGGAGCTACATTTAATTCAGGAATTACAAATCCAGCACCAACTTTAAAATCTCTAACAGCTGTAACTGGTTTTGTTGCATGACCAAAAACCATATCTTCCGGGGTTTCATAAGCCATTTTATTAAACCTTTTCATATCATCTACCTCCATAATATCATACAATAAAGGAATAAATATTATATGATAAGAATT
The DNA here is from genome assembly GCF_046197865.1 of Methanobrevibacter sp. DSM 116169. Classification (GTDB taxonomy): domain Archaea; phylum Methanobacteriota; class Methanobacteria; order Methanobacteriales; family Methanobacteriaceae; genus JAHKLT01. Next base: position 1,461,372 of record NZ_CP166990.1, read on the forward strand.
TACACCTTCCCTAAGACATAAAATAAAAGAAAAATAATCTTATGGTACAGATAGTAATGTATTATAATATATATAACTTATTCATGTTAAATGTTTTGAAAAAATAAAAATAATAATAATGATTTATCATTATAAAAGTTTTTTTAAAAGAGAAAATTAGAAATAAATCTCTCTAATAAATTTAAATATCAATTAAAAAGAATAAAATTTAAAGTTAACTTAAGCCAAAAAATAATATTGTTTTTATTAAATGATAGACATATAGTATAAATAGCTAAAAATTTTATTCAAATGAAGTGAAAAAAATGGAACAATATTTAGATTATTTTAAAAAAATTATTGATGAAACAAGTCAAGAAGTTGATTATGTAGATATAAGAGCGGGAAAAGGAGAAAACACAAGCTTGATGATGAAGGACGGTAAGTTACAATTAATAAACACAGGGACTAGTTTAGGTGCAAGAATTAGAGTTTTAAAAAATGGAACATGGGGCTTTGCATATACTAATGAAATTGAAAAATTAGATAAAATAGCTAAAGATTCTATAAAAATATCTGCATCATTAAAAGGAGATATAACATTATCTGAAAGTGAAGTTATTAAAGATAAAACAAAAACACCTTGTAAAATTCCGTTCTCTTCAGTAGATGTTGAAGAAAAAAAAGAACTACTTAATGATGTTAATAAATATGCAAGTATTGGAGAAGTTAAAAGTGTTACTGTAAATTATTCTGATAGTGAACTAGAAACAGCGTTTATAAGTAGTGAAGGATCCCAAATACAAGTAGAAGAAAGTAGAGTAGGATTATTTTTAAATGTAGTTGCATCATCTGGTGATTTGATACAATTTGGCCATAGTAGTCTTGGTGGAGTAAAAGGATATGAAGTCTTAAAAGATGCAGATATAGAGCAATTTTCCACAGATGTTGCAAATAAAGCAATTAGATTGTTAAATGCTAAAACTCCCCCATCTGGTAAATTCCCAATAATAGCTGATAATGAATTAACTGGTGTTTGTATTCATGAAGCATTAGGTCATGCAGTAGAAGGAGATTTAATTTTACAAAATGATTCTATTTTAAAAGGAAAACTTGGAGATAAAATTGCATCAGATATTGTAAATATTGTAGATGATGCTAGCTTAAAAGAAGGGTTTGGTTATTATCCATATGATGTTGAAGGAACTAAAACTGAACCAAATCAATTAATTAAAGATGGAGAACTTATAAGTTTATTAACATCAAGAGAAAGTGCATCTAAATTAAATAGAAAATCTTCAGGAAATGCAAGATCTTCTCTTTCAGATCAACCAATTGTGAGAATGAGTAATACCTTTTTAGAACCTGGAGACATGAGTTTTGAAGAATTAATAGAAGATATAAAAGAAGGAATATATTTAAAAGGTTCAAGAGGTGGGCAAGTAGATACTGGAAAAGGTATTTTCCAATTTAATGCTGCAGAATCATTTAAAATAGAAAATGGTGAAATAAAAGAGCCTTTAAGAGATGTTTCTTTATCTGGAAATATATTAGAAACTTTAAAAAACATTGATGGATTAGGATCTGATTTTAAATTAGGAATTGGTTTTTGTGGTAAATCTGGTCAAACTGCACCTGTTGGTGATGGTGGACCACATACAAGAATATTAAATGCCTTAGTTGGAGGCAGTTCTTAATTAATATAATAATTATAAAAGAGTGAAAAAAATGATGATACCAACAATTCCTACACCTGATGAATTACTAGATAAAGGGTTTAGGAGAGGAAAAAAGGCTGCTGATTTAACTAGAACAACTAAAATGCCTAAACATTTAAAAGGTAAAAGAATTGAAGAAGTTAGGGTTATAACAGCATGTCAAGTAATTAAAGATAGATTGAAAATGATTTTAGATCGTGTCCCTCCTATTGAACAACTTCCTGAGTTTTATCAAGATTATATTGATATTACTGTAGGTGTAGATGATATGAAACAATCATTAGGAGCTTTAAACTGGGCTTATGGTATTTTAACACAATTAGAAAAAGATTATGCAGGAAAAATTAGAAGAGCTCCTTCAGAAAAAGCTAGTGGATACCAAAAACAAGCATATGGGAGAATAGCTTCTGTTGTAAATAAAATTAAAAAAGATCTTGATTTTCTAGATTTTGCAAAAGCTAATTTAAGAAATATGCCTACAATTGATTTTGATGCAATTACCATTGTAATAGCTGGATTTCCAAATGTAGGAAAGTCTACATTACTCAAACAAATTACAACAGCTGAGCCTGAAATAGCTAATTATCCTTTTACTACAAAAGGTATTCAAATAGGACATTTTGAAAAGAGATGGAAAAATTATCAAATTATTGATACACCTGGACTTTTAGATAGACCTGTTTCTAAAATGAATGATATTGAATTAAATGCTATGGTAGCTTTAGAACATTTAGCTGATGCAATATTATTTATTTTTGATATGTCTGAAACATGTGGATTTCCATTAGAAAGTCAACTAAACTTACTTAAAGAAATAGAAAAAATATTCAAAGGAGTACCTGTTATTTATTTATTTAATAAGATTGATTTATCTGATTATGAAAAAGATGAAGAAAAATTCGACTATGTTACTAAATATGTAGATAAATTAGATAATGTTTTATTTGTTTCTGCTTCAACTGGTGAAGGCATTGATGAGATATTCAATATTCTAGATAAAATTGAAAAAATTCCCCATGAAAAAGAGGAAGAACAATTTTAAGATTTAACATTTTTTATAATTTTTATACATTTTTCATTTTTTTATTATTTTTTCTTAATTCTTTTAAACAATAGCTATTTTTTAAAAAAAAAGTTAGAAATTGAAAAATTTTATTTACTTTGAAATACATATAATTACTTAATAAATTATTTTAAAAGGAGAGTTAAAAATGGCAGAAAATACAAATGAAAATAATACATTTGAGGAAGAAGAAACCATGAATGACGAAACTATTAATGAAAAAGTAGAAAAAGGGAAAAAATTTGCAAATCAAGCTGCAAATGATTTAGGTAAAGGATTTGATGATTTGATTTTAAATTTAAAAACTGCACAAAAATCTATTGATGGGAAAATTAATGAATATAAACAAAACACCATGAATACATTAGATGTTGATTTAATCGAAGATAGTGAAAAATACTATTTAAAAGTAGCTGTTCCTGGCGTTAAAAAAGAAAGTATTGATATTGAAATGACTGAAATAGCTATCTTTATTTCTTGCGAATTTGAATCATTTGTTAATCAAATTAAAAATTTAAATGATGATTATAATGTATTACTTAGATCTATTCAATCAGGAAAATGTAAAAGAGAAATTAATTTTACAACTGAAGTAGATGTTGATAATGTAAAAGCAAGATATGAAAATGGTTTAGTTTTCATAGAAATTCCTAAAGTAGAAATTAAAACATATAAAGTAAATGTAGAATAAATTTAATAAATAGCTATTTTTAGCTATTTCTTTTTTTAATTTTTAAAATAAAAGCTTATTCATATCTAACTTTTCCAATGTGTCTGGTACTTCCAGGATCTTCATTGTTGTAATGAGCTAAATAATAAATAAACCATTCTAAAGGAATTACCAAAATAAATGGGGATAATAACTTATCTACATTAGCATAATCTTTTAAATTATAAACAATAGTTTTTGCTTCTAATTTATTTGAAAAATCAATAGCTTTTTTTGTAATTTCATCAGAATCAAAATTAGAATCTAAGAAGATAATTGGAACATCTTTTTCTGCTCTTTCAATTAAACCATGTCTAAATTCTGCAGAAAATAATGGGCATGCATGTTTTATTGCACCTTCCATAATCATAGTCATAGCTAATTTAAAAGCAAGACCAAAATTAGGCCCAGAACCTAAACAATAAAATATTTCTTCATCTTTAAGCCCCTTAGCAAGTTTTTTATTTTCATCTTCACTACTTTTTAATACATCTTCTATAATATTTGGAAGATTATGTAATTCTTCTAATAACTCATCTTTTTTATCATAATCAGATGCTTTAAACAATATTTGATATAAACATGCTAATTGAGTAATATAAGTTTTTGTTCCAAGAATAGCAGTTTCTCTACCGCCTCTTGTAATAATTGGACTTTTTGCTTCATGAATCATTGAACTATCTTCTTCATTAGAAATAGCTACTGTATGAATCTCGTTTTCATTAGCTCTTCTAAGTGATGCTAAAGTATCAGCAGTTTCACCAGATTGTGATGTGAAAATAGCTATAGAATTTTCATTTTTATTTAATTTTTTATTATAAAAAAATTCATAACCTGTGAAAACTTCTATATCTAAATTAGAAGTCATTCTTAATGCTTCTCTAATACTATAACAAGTAGAAATTGAACTTCCACATCCAATTAAATATATATTATCAACTGTTTCAACTTTTGAAGAAATTTCTTCCATTTTAAGAAGCTCCATATCAAAAGTCTTTCTAATTGAATCTGGTTGTTCCATCATTTCATAATACATTTTATAATTCATGACGAGTCCTCATAATTAATATAATAAAATATTAGATTTAACTTATATAAAAAGTTTTTTTAATTACAAAATCAATAAATAAGTTTAGGTGTAAAATGAATATTAATTTAAACGACATTGGAATTGAAAAAGGGCAAAAATATGAAGTAATTCTCACTACTGAAAATAAAGATAAATCATATAATGCTGCTCCTATAGGAATTATGTATAAAAATAAAGATGAAGTAATTTGTAAAATTTTTAAAACAAGCAAAACACTTAAAAATATACACAATACTGGTAAATTTATAGTAAATATTACATATGACCCCATTTTATTTACTTTAGCTACAATTGATACAATTCCTCAAAAATATTATAATTCAGAAAATATTTTAGAAAATGTTGATGCCTATTTTAAATGTAAAGTACTTACCTTTAAAGATTCTATTAGCTATGAAGATCCTGTTAAAAAAAGTGAAGCAGAAATTGTAATTGCAAAAGTAGAAGAAATTGTTATTAAAAATAAATCTGTTAAACCAATTAATAGAGGAATGCATGTATTAATAGAATCTCTTGTAAATTATACAAGATTAGATATAGTTAGTAAAAAAGAACAAGAATATTATTTAGATAGACTTAAAGAAGCTGAAAGATTAATAACTAAAGTAGGTTCACTTAAAGAAAAAGAAGCATTAGATATTTTAAAAAAAGAAATAATTAAAAAAGGATATACTTTATAAATTTATTATTCATTTACAACATCTATAAAAGAAAAACTACCTACATCAAATAATCCTTTATTAGATAATTTTAGCTCTGGAATAACAAGTAAACTCATAAAAGATAAGCTCATAAAAGGAGAATCTAATTTACATCCTAAACTTTTTACAACATTTTGAAGACTTTCTAATTTTTCAGATACAACTTCACATTCTTCATTAGACATTAACCCTGCAATAGGAAGTTTTAAAATCTCTTCTTTTTTATTACCTTCATCATCTAAATATACAATAGCTATACCACCATTAGTTTCAGCTATTAAATTAGTTACATCTTTTAAAAGTTCTGATGATGATCCAACAACTACAATATTATGAGAATCATGGGAAACAGATAATCCCATAGCTGCATTTTTAATATTAAAACCCTTTATAAAAGCATTTGCCATGGTATTTCCACCATATCTTTCAACAACACTAATTTTTAAAATATCTTTATCTAAATCTGGTAAAATTACGTTATTTTCAACTTTTAAATCCTCATTGATTTTCTCAGAAACAATATCATCATTATTAATTTTTATTACATTTACATTAACTAATCCATCTTTATCATATTTAATATCAAAATCTTCAGAATTTTTAGGATTTAAATTAAATGTATTTGTTATTGGAAAATCAACTGAATCAAATAGTGTTTCACCTTCATCATAAACAATTTTTCCATTAATAAAAGTTTTTTTAACATTTAAACTATCTAAAGAATCAACTAAAACAAAATTAGCTTTTTTACCATTTGAAATTGCACCAGAATTTAATTCATAATATGATGCCGGATTAATTGTAACCATTTTAATAGCTTCAATTACATCAATACCTATATCAGCAGCTTTTTTTATTGATTCATTTAAATGTCCTTTTAAAAGATCTTTAGGATTTTTATCATCACTTACTAAAAAATCAAAAAATGGTTTTTCAAGTGCTTGTTCAAATTCATCAAATGGTATTTCATCAAAAAGATCACTGTTTTCAAGAAAATTCATTCTATCATCATAATCAAAAAGTGCTTCCATATTTTTAGCAGAAGACCCATCTCTTACCATGATTTTCATACCAAACTTCTTTTTTTCAATAGCTTCATCGAAACTTGAACATTCGTGGTCTGTGTATATTCCCTTACTAACATATTTTTCTAATTCTTCACCAGAAAGTAATGGAGCATGACCATCAATTGGTTTTTGATAAGAAATAGCTAAATCTAATTTATTAATAACATCAATATCCTCGTTAATAACTCCAGGGAAATTCATCATTTCTCCTAAACCTATAACTTCATCTTTTATAAATAATTGTTCTATTTCTTGATTAGATAGTCTTGCCCCAGATGTTTCAAAACCAGTTGCAGGAACACATGAAGGAGCTGTAAAATAAAAGTTTAAAGGTGATGAATTAGCATTTTCAATCATAAGTTCAACACCATCTACCCCACAAACATTAGCAATTTCATGAGGATCAGCTATAACTGAAGTTGTGCCATGAGAAACAGCTACTTTAGCAAATTGACTAGGAGTAAGCATACTACTTTCAATGTGAATATGAGAGTCAATAAATCCTGGAAGTAAAATGCCCTCAAAATCAACATCCTGATAATCATCAGTTACAATAGGAGTTACATCTTCAATAATATCTTCATCTAATTTGATAATAGCAGGATATACAAAATTAGTATATACATCTAACATATAAGCTGTAAATTCCATGACAACACCTAAAAACTATTTATTTAACGATTCATAAAGAACTGGTAGAAATGCTCCTATATCTGTAACAATACTTACTGCTTGAGAACTTCCTCTATCAGACAATTTAGTTGCAGTAGCTGGATTAATATCTACACAAACAGTTTTAACATGAGCAGGTAGTAAATTACCTACAGCAATAGAATGAAGCATTGTAGCTATCATAATAACCATATCCACTTCTTGAGCATATTCTCTCATTAATTTTTGAGATTTAGAAATATCTGTTATTGTATCTGGAAGTGGTCCATCATCACGAATTGAACCTGCTAAAATAAATGGAACATCATTTTTAACACATTCATACATAATTCCTTTTTTTAAAGTTCCATCAAGTACTGCATCTTTAATAGAACCAGAATTATTAATCTTATTAATAGCCCTCATATGATGAGTATGACCATGAGAAACTATTTCACCACTTTCTAAATCAACACCTAAAGAAGTACCATAAATAGCCCCTTCAATATCATGAGTAGCTAAAGCATTACCTGCTAATATAACATCAATATATCCACTTTTAATTAAATCAGCTAACATATTTGCAGAACCAGTGTGAACAATTGCAGGACCTCCTACAATAGCTATTTTTCCCCCACGCTCTTTGATTTCTTTAATTTCACTAGCTATATTATCAACAATAGACATTAAAGGTTTTTCTGATGAAACTTCACTATTCATAAACTCAAAAGTCCCTTTTTTACCTCTTGATCTTTGTAAAGGAGTAACTTTAATCCCGTCATTACCTACAACAATAGATTCTCCTTCTTTAATATCCAATATAGGTTTACAATAAGCTTTTTTATTATCTTCATCAATAGCTATTACGCAATCCATTTCAATATCTTCTACAACTAACCAATTACTATTATTTAATACATGTGTTTTGAGATTAGATGTTGAATAAAATCCTTCAGGAGCAACCTTGTCTTTAGGAGCTTTTATAAGTTCAGCATCTTTCAGCTCAGCTATTGAAGCACCTAATCCTGTTAATTCATTTAAAATATTATTTAAAAGTTTCGGATCATTTGCTGAAACAAGAATTTTAGCCCTACTAATATCTGACTTTCTTTTTCCAACATCAAATTCCAAAATATCAAAATCCCCACCCATATCCATAATAATGTCCATTGTTTTTGGAAGTGCCAATGAATCAATTATATGGCCAGATAGTTCTATTGTTCTTTTATTCATAATATTACTCCATTAATTTAAATAATAATTAATTTATGTTTAAAATTATATTTAAATAATTCGTTTTCTAAAAAGACAGTTATAATGGAAAAATATTTTCAATTATACTAATTGCTTTTGTCTTAAAATATTGTTTTTTTAATGTAAATTTGTCTTTAAATAAAACATAAGATTTCATATACTATTTAATACAAATAATCATCTGTAATTAACTAATAAAAAAAATAAACAATTGAAATATAAAACCATGAAAAATTATAAAACTACATAAAAAGCAATATTAAATTACTATAAAGAAAATGGTAAAGCATTTCTTTCTGAAGTTGCAGAAGATTTAGAACTTAATTTAGAATTAGTTGTCAGCATTACAGATGAATTAGTAAAAGAGAGTAGACTTAAAGAAGTAGACGATTAAAATGACAACATATACAGAAAAAGTACAACCTAAAAAATAATGCCATATGTATTATTAAAAGAAAATTGTATTTTGTTAAAAAAAATAATCAAAATAAAGTTAAAAAATCATGTATAATTTTAGAAGCAGTAATAGAAGTAGTATTTCCAAGTTCTTTAGATGCAGCTTCTACAATATCAAAACCTACAATGTTTTTTCCAATTAGTTCAGTAAAAATTAATTCAATATCCTGAGGAGTAATTCCAGTAGGTGTTGGATTTGAAACCATTGGAGCATATGCAGGGTCTAAAACATCTAAATCAATAGTTAAATAAATTGGACCTTTAATACTAGCTATTTTATTTGGAACATTATTAGTATTTCTTTTAAATGTATTAGCAAAGTAATTATAAATATTTTCATGTGAATTTAAATAAATTTCTTCTTCTCTAGCACTTGATCTGATTCCAATTTGTATAAGTTCTTTAATACCTAATTCATGAACTCTTCTTAAAACTGTACCATGAGAATACTTTTCACCAATATATTCATTTTTCAAATCTCTATGAGCATCTAAATGAATTACAGTTAAATCTTTATGTTTATTAAGAACTCCTTTAACAGCACCATAAGTAATACTGTGTTCTCCACCGATAATTAATGGTTTTAGATTATAATCTGCAAGTTCTAAAACAGCATCTTCTAGATTTTCACATGTTTTTAAACAATTACCAGGAATTGTATTTAAATCTCCAAAATCATAAAAATCATTATCAAGATTTTTATTAAAAATAGTATTATATTTTTCAAAGCCGAATGAGGCTTCTCTAATTGTCATTGGGCCAAATTTTGAACCAGCATGATATGATGAAGTACTATCAAAAGGAACCCCAATAATTCCCCAAGAATTTTCTTGAACTTCGTTTAAATCATCAATACTTTTTGAAAATGCAAATTTCCAAGGTTCATAAGTATTAAAAAGCATAAAAAAAGAAAGGATTAAGAATAATTATTTTATTCTCATAATTTTCATATTACCTAAAGCTTGAATATAATCTACTTCAACACCTTCAGTAATTTGATCTTTTAATTCATCAGGAATAGGTAATTCTAATGTATCATAACTTTCCATATCCATTAATTGAACATTAGCACCTTGGATAGATATAACTTGTCCAACTCTTTTATCAATAATTGGAATATCTACTTTAGTATCCACAGGTTTAACAATACTTCTTTTTTGATTATCAAAAATTCCAACAGCTTCAAGTCTTGCTTTAGCAGCACCATGCTTTCCAGGAGATGATGTTGTTAAACTAGTAATTTTACAAGCTTCATCATTTAATACAATATATTTTCCTACTTTTAAAGTTTTTATCTCAGCAACTTTTGTTGACATTAATTTTTCCTCCAATATAAATAAGATTAAAAAAAGTTTTTTTTATAAATCTATAATAATTAATTAGATTAATAATATTTTAAATTGTCTTTTATATAAATCTTATTGAAAGTTTATAAAAAATAGCTATAAAATATTAAATAAAAAAAATAAAATTATTCTAATGATACTTCTTTTTTTAAATCCTTAACATCAATAACTTCTTTAATAAATGGTTTATATTCAGGATGCATATCAATAAACTCGAAAACTAACAAATTATGATATTCAAAAGCTACAAAAGAAGGCATATTCAATGCATGAATCTCTTCAATCTTTTCTTTATTAATAATCTCTTCAGTTAACACATCATCTCTTTTATATTCAAAATAAGGAATATTGTCTTTAAGAAAAGATTTGATAAGATTAGGAATAGGTTCATTAAGATTAATTATTTCATCAACTTTTTTTCTAGATAAATTTTTAATATAATAATTATCAGGAATTAAATAATGTAACCTCATAAAATTGTCCCCAATAATAATTTTTTTCAGCTGATCTTGTATCAATAATCGATTCAATGAAAGATTTATATTTAGGATGTCTATCAACAAAATTTAAAGCTAGAAGATTACGATACTCAGCAGCTACTAAAGGAGGCATATCATAAGAATTAGTCATCTCATATTTTTCTTGATTAATAATTTCTTCAGTCAATACATCCTCTCTTTTTTCCTTAAAATAAGGAATATTCTTTTTAAGAATATATTTTATAATATTAGGAAGAGGTTCATTAAGATTAACTATTTCATCAATTTCTTCTTTTGATAAATTTTTAACATAATTATCATTAGGCTTTAAATGATGTAAAATCATAAGTTTCACTTTCCAAAAAAAAATCAAAAAGAAGTTAATTCATCTTCATCTAACTTTTTAATATAAATAATTTCCTTAATAAAAGGCCTATATTCAGGGTGTTTATTAATAAAATTTAAAGCTAAAAGATTACGATACTCAGCAGATACTAAAGAAGGCATATCAAAAGAATAAGCTCTTTCAGATCTTTCTTGATCAATAAGTTTTTCAGTTAAAACTGCATCTCTTTTTTCCCTAAAATAAGGAATATTATCTTTAAGAAAAGATTTAATAATATTAGGAATAGGTTCATTAAGATTAACTATTTTATCAATTTCTTCTTTTGATAAATTTTTAATATAATTATTATTTGGGCTTAAATGATGTGAAATCATAAAATTACCTCCATATTTATGTAAGAATATTATAGGTATTTAATTATTTAAGTTTTTTCTTATTTTTAACAACAAATTTCCATTTTAACAACAATTCTCCATCTTGACCTAGAAATTCCAGCCTTGTTCCAATATCAAATAAAACTTCAAATTCTTGTTCAATTTGAGTGATATTTTCAATTAAAAGTATTTTTGTGCCTTTTGAAACTAAAATAAGGTTCAAATATTCACCATATATTTCTGGTTTAAGATTTTTAGAAATAGTAAATGACAAATAGCTTAAATACTCATAAACATCATTTTCACTATATTTTTTTAAAGATTGTGTCTTTTCTCTCCTTACAAGAACAATATCTTCTTTTAAAACTTTTCCTTTTTTAAATAATGTTTTTCCAATATTTAATGCTTCATCCAAACTTATACTCTTTTTTTAAAATAATTATCAGCCAAATTATTCCAATGATTTTCTTGTAGTTTTTTATCTTTTAAAGTTCTAAGATATGTGTTTATATGAACATGCCCATCTTGTGTATACATTTCTAAAAAATATTGTTCTTTTAATGTCAAATCCTCTTTTAAAATACCATATTCTTCAACAAAAGCTTTTTGATCTTTTAAATTTTCACTAACTCCATAAATATCTTTTCCATTATAATTTATTACTTTTTCTTTATCATAAGCCCATTTTGATTTAATTTTCATTTTACAATATTTAACCTCCTTAAATTTAATAAAACTAATAAAATATTTAAATTATCTCTTATAAATGGATATAAAATTATTGTTTTAAAAAATAATACATTTAAATGTAAATTTTACAGTTAAAAAGCAATTAAATAAGTTCAAGTAAAAAATCAATAAAAAAAAAATTCAAAAAAATATATAGCATTTAAAAACAATATTATAAACAGTGATAAAATGAAAATAGCTATTGTTTCAGGAAAAGATGAAGGACCAAGTAAACTTAATGCATTTGATAATGCATTGTTAAAAGCTGGAGTAGGAGATGTAAATCTCATAAAAGTTTCAAGTATGCTAGAAAAAGATACAGAAATTGTAGATTTACCTAATTTAAAAGCAGGATCTATGATAAACTGTGTATTATCAACAATAAGCTCAAATAATCCTGGAGAAAAAATCACATCATCAATAGCTATTGCATTAGGGGAAAATCTAGGTTGTGTTGTTGAAAATTCTGGAATAAACAAAGACACAGATAAAGTCATAGAAGAATCTGTAAATATGGTAAAATATATGATGAAAAAAAGAAATGAAACAATAAAAGAAATAATCGTTAAAGAAGAAAGTCACATTGTAGAAAAAATTGGTTGTGTTGTTTCTGCTGTAATATATTTAGATTAAGAAGTGATTTTAATGAAAGAATCATATAAAAAACTTGCAACAAAAATTTCTAATGAAATTATAGAAGCAGTTGAAAAGGAAATAGCTAAGCATATTGGTAAAAAGGAATCTGGAGATATTGTTAAAATAGGTGCAGATGGTACTCCTACATCATATATTGATATAATAGCTGAAAATATTGTAATTGATATTTTAAAAAGGCAAAATGAAAATTTTTTCTTAATTAGTGAAGAAATAGGTGAATTGATTATAGGAAAAGGAAAAGAAGAACAAATTAATATTTATGAAGCTTTATCAAGAGAAAATACTGATTATTCTGAATTACCAAAACTCATATTTTTAGTAGATCCTCTTGATGGTACAAGTAATGCTATAAAAGAGATTCCATCATATGGTATTTCTGTAGCTGTAGCTGAAACTCCAGAAGGAAGAATGGCAACATTAGATGATGTGAAATTAGGTTTTATTAAAAATTTTACTAATGGAAATTATTTTGAAGCTAGAAAAGGTGAAGGAGCTTGGTTAAATGGTAAAACAACAAAACCAAGTGAAGAAACAAGAATAAGTAATATTTCAATTGGAGGATTTACAAAAAATAGTACTGTTGCAGCTTCAAAATTAATCGATACAGCAAGAAGAATGAGAGTTTTAGGTTCTGTCGTATTAGAACTTTCATATGTAGGAAGTGGAAAATATGATGCATTCCTAGATTTAAGAGGTAGTAGAATCATTGATATTGCTGCATCAAAATTGATTGTAGAAGAATGTGGAGCAATTATTACTAATAATTATGGAGAAAAACTAAACAATAAACTTAGTATTCATGAGAAGGCAATTGTAGTAGCTGCTGGTAATGAATATTTGCATGAGCAAATAATTGACATTATAAATGATAATGAAAAAGAAATTATTGCTAAAATAGGAATTGTAAGTAGAGTTGATGATTATAAATCAATATTATTTTCTATAAAGATAATTGATTTTTTATTTAAAAATGGAATTGATATAGAAATTGAAACTAGCTTAGCTCTTAAATTACAAGAATTAAAAAATAACCCTAAATTAAATTATATATTACATAGAACTAAATTAGAATCTCCTGAAATTGAAGAATATATTGATGATTTAAAATTTGATATTGATTTTAAAGAATATTCTGCTAAATTAGATAAATTTGACTGTGATATGGCCATTATTTTAGGAGGAGATGGTACTTTACTTAGAACACAAAGTAAAATGACTCAAGAAATTCCAATTTTTGGTATTAATTTAGGTACTGTTGGTTTTTTAACAGAAATTGAAATTAAAGACACATTCAAAGCTTTAAAAACTGTTATTAAAGGAAATTATTATATTGAAAAGAGAACACAACTTAGAGTCTCCTATGAAGATCAACGTTATTATGCACTTAATGAAGTAGTAATAATGACAGAACAAACTGCAAAAATGCTTCATTTTGAAGTTCAAGTAGATGACGAAGTAGTAGAAGAATTTAGAGCAGATGGATTAATTATTTCAACACCAAGTGGTTCTACAGCATATTCAATGTCTGCAGGAGGACCTATATTAGATCCTAAAGTTGGAGGATTTATTATAATTCCAATTTGCCCATTTAAATTAGGAGTCAGACCATTTATTGTATCAGATAATAGTGAAATTAAAATCAAATTGCTTAAAAAAGGTAAAAAAGCTATTTTTGTAATGGATGGTCAAATAAATGAAGAAGCTGAATATTTAGAAGAAATTAAATTTAGAAAATCTAAGAAAAAAGTCCATTTTATAAGAACTAGTAGCAAATATTTCTATAAAAAAGTTAAAGATAAATTAAAAGAAGGCGGGCTCAGTAGTGAACACGAATGCTGGGAATAAATGTTTAATAATAGATTTGACTCATGGTGGAGTTAAACTTGCTAGTAAAATAAGTAAATTAAAAGCTTTTAAAGATGTTTACATATATGATATATATAAAACAGCTCAAAAAAAAGATAAAGATTTATTAAATAGCTTAAATGTTAAACTAATTGATAATTTAAAAGATTTAGAAGGTAATATATTAGTTATTTCTCCAATACATTTACCTCTTACAAATGAAGAAATAATTAAAGAAATTAACAATAATAAAAACACTTACAGATTTATGACCCATCATGAAGCTGTTAAATTTATTTTAAATGATTTTTTAAAAAAACACAATAATTTAGATATAATTGAAATAACAGGAGTTAAAGGTAAAACTAGTTCTGGATTTATTTTAAATGAAATACTTAAAAAACATAATACTTTACTTTTAAGTAGTTTAGGAGCATTTATATTTAAAAATGAAACTAAATATAAGCTTAAAGAAAATATTAGTATTACGCCTGCAAATATCTTAGAAACAATTGATCTTGCAGAAAAGATTAAAAATCCTCCTTGTAGTATAAAAGAAAAGTCTGATGATATAGATTATAATATATCTATTTTTGAAAATTCTTTAGGAACATGTGGAATTGGTGATGTGGGACTTCTAACTAATATTATTGAAAATTATAAAATAGCTAATGCTAAAAAAGATGCAAGTAATGCTAAAAAACAAATTTTTAATTGTAAACTTGTAGTCATTGAAGAAGAAACATTAAATAAATTTTATCAAAAAGAAAGTGAAGAATATAAAGATAAAATAAATACCTTTTCAATAAATCCTGAAAATTCAAAAGCTAATCTTGTTTTAAAAGATGTTAAATATAGTTTAGATAAAACAATACTTAAAATTGAATATAATAGTATAATTACTAAAAATAAAGATCTATTAACTGGTAAAATAGAAATTGAAACATTTGCACTTGGCCCTCACCATTTACAAAACATTTTAGGAGCAATTACTACATCTCTAACATTGAATATTAGTAAAAAAGAGATTATTGAAGGATTAACTAGTTTTAAAGGTTTAAAAGGTAGAAGTTCAATTAAACAACTTGATAAAAATCATATCATAGAAGAAATAAATCCTGGCCTTAATACAAAGTCAATTAAAGCATCAATAGATATGTTACAAGATATTGAAAATTATTACATCATTATTGGTGGAAGCTATGGCATTACTTGTGAAGAAATTGATGAAGAAAAACTAGCAAAATACTTAGATAATTTATCAAATAATGATAAGTATAATCTTATTTTAACTGGAGAACTTGGAAGAAGTCTTCAAAATAAAATAAATAATAAAATAGATTTTGTTGATGATTATAAAGAAGCTCAAAAAATAGCTACTCAAAATAATAAAAATATCTTATTTATTTACAGGTCAAATTATAAAGATTTATCAAAAAGATGAGTTTTATTAAAATTTGAAATTTTCATTAAAAACTATTACAAATTAGATAAAAATTTTTTCTTAAAAAAAATAGATGAAAAAAAGATTAAAATTAAAAATAAAATAAGGAAAAATTTTAAATACAAATAAAAATTAAAAATTTATATTAATAATTAAAAATAAACTATACTTACTAAATAAATTAAATCCATAAAAAATAATATTATTGATTTAAAACATTTTAAAAAATGGAGCGAAATAATTGATTATTGGAACTAGAGGAAGCGAATTAGCACTTGTCCAAAGTAATACAACTGCAAAAGATTTATCTAAGCTAACAAAATCTAAAGTAGAATTGAATATCATTAAAACTAAAGGAGATAAGATTACTACTTCTCAATTATATGATATGGATTCTAAAGGTCTTTTTACGAAAGAATTAGATAAAGCTGTTCTTGAAGAAGAAGTCGATTTAGCAGTTCACAGTTTAAAAGATGTTCCAACTGATTTAGATGAAGATCTTAAAATAGTTGCAGTTCCTCAAAGAGAATCCCCTAACGAAGTTCTCATTTCAAATAAAACTTGGGAAGAATTAGGACCTGGTTCAAGTCTTGGAACTAGTAGTTTAAGAAGAGAAGCTTTTTGTAATCATTATAATAAAGAATTTGAACTTAAACCTATTCGTGGAAATATTGAAACTCGAATAAACAAAATTAAAGATAATGAAGTAGATGCTACAATTATGGCTCAAGCAGGCATTAAAAGGTTAAATTTAGAAGAAAATATTAAAACAATATTTCCACTGGATTACATTACACCTGCAGCAGGTCAAGGTGCACTAGCTATTATTACAAGAAAAGACTCTAAAAAGAAAGATATAATATCTAAATTAAATGATGATAGATCTTATTATTCTGTTTTAGCTGAAAAAACAGTTCTTAAAGAATTAGGTGTTGGTTGTCAATGGCCAATTGGTTCAATAGCTACAATAAAAAATAATGAATTGAATCTTTATGCAATATTATTAACTCAGAATGGAGAAATATTAAAAGAAGAAAATGTTAAAGGACCTATAAAAGAAGGAGAAAAGCTAGGTCAAAAAGTTGGAAAAATATTTAAAGATTATATTTAATTAAAGGAGAAATCAGTATGGAAAGTATAAATGTTGGTGTTATTGGTGTAGGTGCAATGGGTTATAACCATGCTCGTGTTTATTATAGATTAGAAAATGCTAATTTAATTGCTGTTTCTGATGTGAGTGAACAAACTTTAAATAAAGTATGTAAAAAATATGATGCAAAAGGATATAATGATTATGAAGATTTATTAAAAGACCCTGAAATTGATGTTGTAAGTGTTTGTGTACCTACAACTCACCATCATAATGTAGTTATGGAAGCTATTAAACATGGAAAACATGTTTTAGTAGAAAAACCAATTGCATTTACTGTTGAAGAAGCTGAAGAAATGATAGCTGCTGCAAAAGAAAAAGGAGTTATTCTTGGAACAGGACATGTTGAAAGATTTAATCCTGCAGTACAAAAAGCTAAAGAATTAATTGAAAACGATGTTATTGGAGATGTTGTATCTGCATCTGCAAAAAGAGTTGGGCCATTTCCTCCTAGAATTAAAGATGTTGGAGTAGCTATTGATTTAGCTATTCATGATTTAGACGTAATGTACTATCTTTTTGATGAAGATGTAAATCAAATTTATGCAACAATGGGTAGTATTTTAGAAAAATGTGGATATGAAGACCATGCAGAAATAATGGTAAATTTTAAATATGGTATTACTGGAATACTTGAAGTAAACTGGCTTACTCCGTATAAAAGAAGAGAAATTGAAATTACTGGAACCGATGGCATTATTTCTGTAGATTATATTGAACAGAGTATTGATGTTCATGGTAAATTTGCTCAAGACATTGAAGTAAAACATGAAGAACCATTAAAAGAAGAATTAAGTTCATTTTTAAATTCCGTAGCTAATAATGAAGAACCTACTATCACTGGTGAAGATGGTTTGAATGCTCTTAAAATGGTTATAGCTGCTCAAAAATCATCAAAAGAAGAAAGACCAATAAATTTTGATGAAATATAATTAACTTATAGGTGATTATATGAAAAAAGAATTAATAAATAAAGCTCAAGATTTAAGATCTCATGGTTTTACAACTGGAGAGATAGCTGACGAGCTGAATGTATCTATTGATACAGCAAGATGGTTAACTTTACAAAAAACAACTGAAGAAAAAAATGATGCACCTCTGGACTTTGCAATTAACTGGGAAAATTTAGGTGGAAACTCAACACGTTTAAAATTTGTTTCAGGTGCATTAAGTGATATTGCATTATCACATGGAGAAGCTGATGTTGTAGTAGGAATAGCTGTTAGTGGAGTTCCTTTTGCAACAATGATGGCTGATTTTTTAGACGAAGTATCTGAAAATAGAACTTCATTAGCTGTTTTTCACCCAAATAAACATAGAAAGGATAAAAAAAGTGATAGTGGTGAAGGTGCTATAAGTGGCAATTTTGGTTCTGTAAATGGGAAAAAAGTAGTTATTGTTGATGATGTTATTACAAGTGGAAATACTGTTAAAGAAGTAATTCATTCAGTTAAAGAAAATGGTGGAGACCCTATTGTTGTAACAGTTTTAATTGATAAAGCAGGACTATCTGAAATTGATAGTGTTCCTATTGAATCACTTGTTAAAGTAACTAGGCTTGGTTAATTACTTTAATATATTAATTTTTTTACTTTTTTTACTTATTTTTTTATAAATTTTAATTTCATTAATAATTTTTTGAATAAATATACTCAATAAATCAATATATTAATTTTTCACAGGAAATATTGAACATTGTTTATAGTTTTAAAAATTACCTATTCCTTTATATACGTTAACTTACAAATTATAGTATGAAGTTACATAAAAAGAATTATTTAATATACAGACATGAAATAAAGCCTGAAAATTATCACAAAAACTAGTAATAAATCTAATAATTTCTGAAAAAATATACAAACTGATTAAAAAAAATGAATTATTTCAAAAAATTTCCAAGGTTTTAATAAAAAAAGTTAGGTAAGTGATTAAAAATGTATAAAAAAAATATTGATATTATTGATGATGGTGAAATCAACATTCTACCACAACACTACAAAGAAATAAAAAGAGATTATCTTTGTAGAAAAGAAAGCAAATATGGATTATATAAAAAATACTTTATTAAATATAATATTGACAAAGATACATTTATGGAAATATTAAATCTAATTAGATGTGAATCTAAAATGCCAGTATATGGAACTAAAAGAAAAGATAAAAGAAAACATAACCCATTTAGTTTCCATGATAAACATCCAAAATCCTATAAAATTAATGGAACATATGAAAATAATAGTGGGTTTCGAAAAAACGAAACACACTTAAAAAATTAATTTTAATTAACTTTATATCTTAAGATAGCTGCAATGCCTCCAAAGGCTTTAAATAGCTGCATACCTTCTTCTGTTTCTGTTGAAATAAACTCAACATCTGAACCTACTTCTTCTGCAAGTTCAACAAAATCTTCAATCAATGTTTTTGAATCTGTTTCTTTCATTTTTTCATTACATTTCTCACAAGATTCATTTACATCAGATTTTGGATCTATTGTAATTTGTTTTTCATGAGAACAATTAGCACATCTTAATGTTTTCCTTGTAAGAAGTAAATCTTCAGATAATAAAAGAGTGTCAACTGCACCAATTAATAGATTATTTCTAACTTCAGCCTCACCATAAGAAGCTAGACCATCTTCTTTAATAAGTTCTTGTAAAAAGGATTGGACAATTTTTTTCTCTTTCATTACATCTAATTCTTCTAATAAATCAGAAGATTTATCAATTACTTCTCTAATACCAAATTCACCAGTATAAGATGTATCAACAGTAGTAATGATTTTATCTTTTATTTCATAGTTAAGATAATCTCCTTGAACAAATTCTTCTTTAGTGTGACCTGGTCCACCAATAATAACTCCAGTTAAATCTTCCATATCTAAGAAAGCATCATTCATATGCTCTCCAATTCTTTTTTTAAATTCATGTGCAGCTAAATCAATTACACGATCAAATCTTCTCTGAGATTGACCACCTGCTTTATGCTTACCTGGAACACCACTAGTTAAATGAGTTAAAATATCTATACGTTTTCCTCTTAATGTAGCTATTGTAGCTTCTTTTCTATCAATAACTGCTATCCCATATGTTTCTTTAACTTCGATCATGTATTCTAATGGTTCTAAAAAGAATTCATTATTACATTGATACCAATATGTTTGAATCGGCTCAGGAGGTTCAAAAACATAAGTTTCCATTTTTTCTGTACCAGGACCACCTTTTGGAATCATACCTACAAATAAAACCAGCCCATTAGCTGGTGGTTTTTTAAATAAACGGATTCTTTGCAAGATAACTTCAATAGCTGATTGAACATTTTTTTTAGTTTGTTTACTTTTTATGTTAGCACTTTGTCCAAGTTCATCCCTCATGTGTTTTCCAACATCACTTAGTTGTTTATCAGGAGGAATATAAACTGAAACAAGCTCTGTTCCCCTACCTTTCTTTTCTGATAGCTCTTTTAATGTTTTTTTAAATTCATATAATTCTTTTGATGATATATCTGATGACATAATATTCTCCAATAACAATAAAATTAGTAAAAATGAGATTTCATAAATAATAATATATAACTATATTATTTATTATAAATAAAGATTTTTGAAAAATGAGATTTTTAAAGCAAAAAAAATTATTTTTTAGTTTTTAAAAGTAAAATATGGCATGTAACTATAATAGCTATAGCTAGTAGTAAAATTCTTATGTAAAAAGTATCTACAAAAATAATAGATATTGAAATCATTAAACAAACAAATATTATGCTATTTCTTTTAACTTCAGGTGGTACTCCTACCTTATTCCTATAATTTTCAATATAGCTTCCAAAATATTTATTCTTTTTAAGCCAATCATCAGCTTTTTTAGAACTTCTTGAGAAGAAGAAAGCTGCAGCTAAAATAAAAGGAGTTGTAGGTAAAATTGGTAGTATTATTCCAATAAAACCAATACCCACAAAAGAAAACCCTAAACCTAAATAAATTTTCTTTTTCATCTAATTTAAGGTTGCTTTTACTCTGTCTTCTTGTGACATTTCAGCTAATTCTTTGACTTTACTAAAATCAAGTTTTAATCCTTCAGCTACTCTTGTTCCATAATCAACATCTGCTTTATAAAATAAAGCACATTGTCTATATTGAAGATTTTCATTTGCATTAGAAATATGTCCTAAAATATTTGAAATAAGGTTATTCTTATTCTTATCATCTAAAACTCTTCTATAAAATTCTCCAACTTGAACAAAATCAACATCTTCTGTTGGACGAGTATGTCTATCAAGTACAGCATCTAATTCAAATACTGGAGGTTTAAATGATATATCAGGTTTTGGGCCTCCCAAAGTACTCGGATAATAATTTGGATATGGATTTTCTTCGTCCATATTCATGTACCCATCTCTTTGATTTGTAGAAATTTCAGCATTTTTAGCATGATTAACAGGAATTTGACTATGATTAATACCTAATCTATACCTATGTGCATCTTCATATGCAAATAATCTTCCTTGAAGTAATTTATCAGGAGAAGGTCCAATTCCAGGAACAAAATGAGATGGTGAGAAAGCAGCTTGTTCAATTTGATTAAAGAAATTAGTTGGATTTTTATTTAAAACCAATTTTCCAAGTGGAATTAAAGGATAATCTCCATGATACCATACTTTGGTAATATCAAATGGATCAAATTCATATTCCATAGCTTCTTCATTTGTCATTATTTGAACATAAACATCCCACTGAGGATATTCACCATTTTGAATTGAAACATATAAATCTTCAGTTGCATGATTTGGATTTTCACCAGCTAATTTTTCAGCCTCTTCAGCAGTTAATGTTTTATTTCCAAGTGTGGTTTTAAAATGATATTTAACCCATACATATTCTTCATCTTCAGTATACCACAGATAAGTATGACTTGAAAAACCGTCCATATGTCTAAAATCTTGTGGTGTTCCACGATCTGTAAATAAGAAGGTTGCTTGATGTAATGATTCCGGAGTAAGTGACATGAAATCCCAAAACGCATTAGGATCTGGTAAATTAGTAATAGGATTTCTTTTTTGAGTATGGATAAAATCGGGAAATTTTATAGCATCTCGAATGAAAAATATTGGTATATTATTTCCTACTAAATCATAATTACCCTCTTCAGTGTAAAACTTAAGTGCAAATCCTCTTGGATCTCTTGCAGAATCGGCTGATCCTCTTTCTCCACCAACAGTGGAAAATCTAGCTAAAACTTCTGTTTTTTTACCTATTTTTTCTAAAAACTTTGCTCGAGTATATTTTGAAAGGTCATGTGTAACTTCAAAATAACCAAATGCCCCTGCACCTTTTGCATGAACAACTCTCTCAGGAATCCTTTCTCTTGAAAAATGAGCTAATTTTTCAAGTAAATGAGAATCTTGAAGCAATGTATATCCTTCTTTACTTCCTGTTGTAATAGATGCCTGATCATTATAAACAGGTTCACCTTCATTAGTTGTTAACTTTTTATTAGACATTTTAAAAACTCCTCAAATATTTACTTAGTTTTGCAAATATTTTTCTATAATTATATATAAATAAACAGTGATTAATATATTTTACTAAAAAATCTGAGGAAATTAAAAAATATTTTATAAATTAAGAAATACTTTTATTCTTTAAATAATATAAATTAATGTAAGGTGTCAAAATGAGAATAGTTGTTGCAATCGGAGGATCCGTACTTTTAAATAATTATGATTCTAAAAAATTTCAAGAATATAGAGAAATTTTAGAAAATTTATATGCTGAACATGAAATATTTGTTGTAGTAGGAGGAGGTGTCCCTGCAAGAGAATATATAAATATTGTTAGAGGATTAAATGGAGGAGAAGCTATTTGTGATGATATTGGAATAGAAGTCACAAGAATTAATGCTAAATTGCTTTCAATAGCTTTAGGATCTCATGCTTATCAAAAAGTTCCTCACAACTTCCAAGAAGCTTTAGAATATTCAGCTACAGGAAAAATAATAGTGATGGGTGGAACAGAACCAGCTCATAGTACAGATGCTGTATCAGCAATACTTGCAGAATATGTTAATGCAGATATTTTAGTTAATTTAACATCTGTTGATGGAATGTATGATAAAGATCCTAATAAATTTGAAGATGCTAAATTAATTAGTGAAATTACAGCTGATGAAATGTTAAGCTTTATTCAAGGAAAAGATACTAAAGCAGGAACTTATGAATTTTTTGATATGACAGCTATTCAAATGATTAAACGTTCTTCTATTAAAACAATTATAGCTAATGGTTATAATCCAGAAAATCTTGAAAAAATAATTAATGGAGAAAAAATAGGTACTCTTATAATTTAGGTTGTTTGAAAAAATGGATAATCTTATTGATATTGGAATTAACTTGATGCATCCTTCTTTTAAAAAAGATAGGGAGCAAATCATTAAAAATGGTAAAAAAGTAGGAGTTAATAAGTATATAATTACTGGAACTACTATAAAATCCAGTCAAGAAGCAAAAGATTATTCTGGAAAGTTTCAGAACACATTATA
Source organism: Methanobrevibacter sp. DSM 116169 (assembly GCF_046197865.1). GTDB lineage: Archaea > Methanobacteriota > Methanobacteria > Methanobacteriales > Methanobacteriaceae > JAHKLT01. Next base: position 1,484,963 of record NZ_CP166990.1, read on the forward strand.
TTCAACTGCAGGAGTTCACCCACATAATGCTAAAGATTGTAATGAAGAAACATTAAAGCAGATTGAAGAATTATCTACATTTGATCAAGTAATAGCTATTGGTGAATGTGGCTTAGATTATAATAGAAATTTTTCAAAGCCTCGAATTCAAAGAAAATGGTTTGAAAAACAGGTTCAACTAGCTCAAAAATTAAATATGCCTTTGTTTTTACATGAAAGAGATGCTCATGAAGATTTATATAATATTTTAGAAGAATATCCTGATATGGCTCAAAAATCTGTTATTCATTGTTTTACAGGTACTAAAGAAGAAGTTAAAAACTACTTAGATTTAGGTTGTTATATTGGAGTTACAGGTTGGGTTTGTGATATGAAAAGAGGTAGATCTTTACAAGAAGCTGTTAGAATTATTCCACCTGAAAAGATGATGATTGAAACTGATGCTCCTTTTTTAATTCCTAAAAATTTTGATGAAAAGATAAAAAATAATAGAAATGAGCCAAAATATTTACCCCATATATTAAAAACAATTAGTAAATATAAAAATATAGATGCTGATAAATTAGCTATTGAAATTACAAAAACAACAAAAAGTTTTTTTAATATTTAAAAAAATAATTTAATAAAATAAATAATGGTGAAAAAATGATTGAATCACATAAACATTGTCCTATTTGTGGAGCACCAATTCCACTTAAAGAAAGAGTTTGCTCTCCAGATTGTGAAAAAGTATATAATGACAGAGTTAATAAATCTCAAAAAAGTAGAATAGTATTATTCATAGTATTACTTATTTTCATAGGTATTTGGGCTTATATGACTTTTTTAAGTTAAATTGATATAATGATACTTTCTTCAACTAATACATTAGAAAATAAACAGATAATTAGTTATAATGGCCTTGTAACTGGAGAATCATTAATTGGATCTAATGTATACAAAGATTTGTTTTCTGGAGTCCGTGATGTTGTTGGTGGAAGAACTTCAAGATATGAAGTTGAAATTCAAAAAGCTAGAGAATTAGCCTTAGATAGTATGAAAATGAAGGCTGAAGAATTAGATGCTAATGCTATTATAGGCCTTAAAATTTCTTATAATAATTTAGGTGGAACAATGGGAAATACTATTCTTGTAACTGCCTATGGTACAGCTATTACTTATAAATAGATATTATGAAATTAGATATTCCAAAAGAAAGATTAACCTATCTTAGAGAAGCAGGTTTGTGTATTTCTCTTGGAACAATATCTGGACTTTTAACTTATTTTCTTTTTTTATATTTTGGAATTGATATTTTTGGATGGAATCTAGGTTTAATTTTTGCTCCATTAGTTGCAGGTTATGTGGAGACTTACTTGTCAAATAAAATTATAGGTGAAAGCATAGGTGCAATTAGTGCTTTTATTTTATTTTTAGTAACAGTTATCTATGGTTTTATTATAGCTAATTCTACACTTGGAATAAATATTATAACTGGTCTTAGTATTGTTGTTATATTACAAGCTGCACTACCTACTTTAATTAATTATTTTTTACTTGTAGTTATAATTGGAATTATTTCATATGCTTTTGGATTTTTTAAAAAAATTACAGATTATTTATATTATAAGTTTTCACTGCTTTATTATGATTTAACTGGAAAACCAATTACTCATAAATTAAAAAAAGGTATTGAATATGATGAAAACATTAGTAATATTGATATAAATGATTTAGGAATATTATTTATAAGTTCTGAAGATTTATTAACTGATGTTACAAAATATATTGGAGTATATGAAGGAAAAACGATTTTTCCAAAAGATATGCATATTGTTTCTGTAGATTTTAAAGGAAAAGAAAAAAAAGTTTTACATAATCTTCAAAAAGCTAAAGATCAAGCATTATTAAATTTATCAGAAGATGCAAAAAAAGATGGTTGTAATTGTATCTTAAACTTATCAATAGAATATGATTCTGTTGGTTTTGGTGGAGATAGTTATCAAGTTGTAGCTAAAGGCACTGGTGTTAGAATAGGTTAAGGTAATATTCCTATCATTTTTAGTGAAATATATAATATTGCAATTAAAAATACTAATTTTAATTTTTTATCATCAACTTTATCTGAAATTTTAGCTCCCATATATGCAAAAGGAATAGAAAATAGACAAATTACAAATAAGTGAATTAAATTTATATATCCAATAGAATAAGGTAGAATATTTACATCTAAACCTGTTAAAATATATGAAGCCATACCACCAATAGCTGTAAAACAAATAAATATAGAAGATATTCCAATAGATTTTTTCATTGAATAACCAAGTAATAAATTTAAAATAACTATTAAAAATATTCCTCCTCCAATACCTAAAAGACCAGATAAAAAGCCAATAATTAAACCAATAATAATAGTTAAATAATTATTTAATTTAAAATTAAAATTAAAAGATTTATTTAATGTAATTAAATCATAAATAGCTATTATAAGAAGAAAAATTCCAAAGGCTTTTTCTAAAACCACATATTCCGCCATACTAGCAGCTAAACCACCAATAAATCCTCCTAAAATTCCGAATATTCCGAATTTAGCCCCTGGTTTTATAATACCTTCTGTATTCTTACTATGCCTATATGCACCAGTAAATGCCGTTGGTACAATAATAGCTAAACTTGTTCCAAAAGCTATTAAAATAGCTATACTATCATCAATTCCTGCTGATTGTAATAAAAAATATTGAAATGGGACAAATAAAAATCCTCCACCAATACCTAAAAGACCTGATAAAAAACCAGCAAGAATTCCAATTATAATTAAAGAAATTATATATTCAATAGTAAAAATTTTAAAAACCTCATACAACTTTATTTAATTATTAAAGTTTTTATCTAATCAAATATATAAATAGACTAAGATGAAATTTAATAGAAAAATAGTTGTTGGAATATTATTAATATTACTTGCAGTGTTTATTTTTTTTAGTGATGCTTTAAATGGAATTATAAGACCTATAACACATATATTTTTAATGGGATCATCTAAAGGAAAAGATGTTCTATTTTTTGGGATTTTTGGCTTATGTTTAATCTTATCTCAATTATATAACATAGCTATTACTAGAAAATTTATAAATAAAAATAAAATAAATTATTATTTAAAAATTGTAATAATATTATCATTTATTTTAGCTATTTCTGGTATTGCTTTAGAAGTAGTTTTAAGAATGTCTATGAATATTGATTTAAATACGGTTTTTGTAGCATTAAAACCAGATATGACAAGTACAAGTATATTACATTCACATATCTATAAATCAGTACTTGGGGAAATTGTTTATTCAACATTTAATAGTTTAGTTTCTTCAAACATTCATTTAGGAAATTCATTGTTTCCATATATTCCAAAAATAGCTATTTTACTGGTAGTACTTTTCCCAATAATATTTATATATTTAATTTTATCTCTTCAAAAACGTAGCTTATTAATTACTGCTTTATTAAGTTTTTTTGGAACTTGTGCATTAATTGGAATATTAGATGGAGGTTTATTTTCAGTTCCAGCAATTTTAGGTCTTTGTGGAATGATATTATTATATAGAAATGAATATTATTTTAATTATGTTGCAATGAAGCTATTAAAAAGAAATAAAACCAAAGGAATTCCTCCAAAATATGAAAAATATTTAGTTTCAAAAAAATGTTTTAGATATTTTTTAAATAGATTTTTACCTTATCTTGTTGTAATAATCATAATTTTCTTAAGACTTTCAATAACAATTATTGGAGCTAATACAGAATATTATGATGTAAATATAAAAAATTTAGAAGAAAATATTGATTTTTCAAGTGAATATAAAACATTGAAAATTATTGAAAGTGAAAATAATACAGAACTTATAATATCTCCAAATTATAATGAAATGGTATTATTAAATCGTATTGCCTTAGAAGTAAAAGAAAAAGCAGATTATATGACGATGTCGTGGAATGGATTTTCATATTTCTGATATATAAATATATATAGTAAAAAATTAAATTAAAGATAACATGAAGCTTAGCATTATTATTCCTACTTATAATGAAGAAGAATATCTTCCAATACTACTTGAAAGTATTAAAAAACAACGCTATGAAGATTATGAAATTATCATAGCTGATGCTAATTCAATAGATAAAACTGTTGAAATAGCTAATTCTTATGGATGTAAAGTAGTTGAAGGAGGATTGCCTGGAGTAGGTAGGAATAATGGTGCAAAAGTAGCTGAAGGAGAATTTCTTTTATTTTTAGATTCTGATTTACAACTTACATATGATTATCTTTTAAAATTAGTTGATGAGTTTACATCAGCAAACATAGGTATTGGTATCACACAAATGGAACCTTTATCTGAGAAAAGAGAAGATAAAATTCTTCATAATTTAGCTAATTGGTTTATGATAGCTTCTGAAAAGATTAAACCTCATGGAGCAGGTTGTTATGGAATAATTTCCAAAAAAGAATTACATGATGCTTGTGGGGGATTTGATGAAAGTTTAAATTTTGGTGAAGATACTGATTATATTGAAAGATTAGCTAAAATAGAAGAATTTAGAGTATTAAGAAATCCGAAAATCAGGGTTTCAACACGTAGACTTGAAGAAGAAGGATTATATACACTTATTTTACAATATGGAAAAAGTACTGTAAATGATTTTAGAGGGAAAAAAACAAGTGCAGAAGATATTAATTATGGTTTTGGTCATGGGCCTATGATAGCACTTGATAAAGAAGAATTAGAAGAAATAGCTGAAAAATCAAGTCATATAAACAAAAAAACAAAGAAAAAGAAAAGTAAAAAAACTAAAATCAATGTTCAAAATATCACCAGTAAATCTGATTTAGAAAAAGAAAAATCCAATAAAAAAACAGTTTTTTATGGAGTTTGTGGAGAAGGAATGGGTCATGCTATTAGAAGTGCTGTTTTAATAGATCGTTTAAAAGAAAAATATAACATTTACATCTTCACAAGTGATAGAGCTTATAAATATTTAAATAAAAAATTCAATAATGTATTTGAAATTGGAGGATTTAATACTGTTTATGAAAATAATCATGTAAAAAATAGAAAAACATTATTTGAAGCAGTAAAAGATAATCCAACAAATCTTAAAGAAGGTTATGATATATTATATAAACAATCAAGGAAACATAAACCTGATATTATAATTTCTGATTTTGAAAATTACTCCAGTATTTTAAGTAAATTAATTAATGTTCCACTTATAAGTTTAGATAATATCCATATGATAACACAAACAAAAATAGATTACCCTCCTAAACATCAAGCAGATATGTTAAAAGCTAAAGGAGTTATAAAAGCTTATATTATAAGACCAAAAATTCATATATTAACTAGTTTTTTTTATCCTAAAGTAAAACCTGGAAAAAAAGCTATTATTTATCCTCCAGTTTTACGAGAAGAAATTTTAAAATTAGAACCTGAAATTAAAGATCATATTCTTGTCTATCAAACAAGTGACTCAAGTATTAAATTAGTAGAGAAATTAAAAGATCTTGATGAAAAATTTATTGTTTATGGTTTTAATAAAAATGAAATTAATGGTAATTTAATATTTAAAGAATTTAATGAAGATAGTTTCTTTAAAGATTTCCAAAATGCAAAAGCTGTAATTTGCAATGGAGGATTTACTTTTATTAGTGAAGCTATTTGTCTTAAAAAACCTATTTATAGTGTTCCAGCTATTGGAAATTTTGAACAAGTATTAAATGGATTCTATGTTAATAAGCTTGGTTATGGTGAATATCATAAAAAAATAAATTCTGAAAAAATTAGTGATTTCTTAAATAATTTAGAAAAATATCAAAATAAGTTAAATACAGTTAAAAAAACAAATAATGACGATATATTAAATGAATTAATATACCGTATTGAAAAATATTCTAAAAAATTATAAAGTTACTCCCATCTCAAGTTGTTCTGTGAGTTCTTTATATCTGTTTCTGATAGTTACTTCTGTAACACCTGCAATGTCTGCAACATCCCTTTGTGTTTTTCTCTCACCAAGTAAAACTGAAGCAATATATAATGCAGCTGCTGCTACACCAGTAGGTCCTCTACCTGAAGTTAATCCTTTTTCCATAGCTTTTTCAATAATTTCAATTGCTCTAGATTGAACTTCTCCTGATAAGTCAAGTTCACTAGCAAATCTTGGAACATAATCAACAGGTGATGTTGGAGGTAATTTAATATTTAACTCACGAGTTAAAAATCTATAAGTCCTACCTACTTCTTTTTTACTTACTCTTGAAACTTCAGCTATTTCATCTAATGTACGTGGAACATTACAACGTCTACATGCTGCATATAATGAAGCTGCAACAACACCTTCAATACTACGTCCACGAATAAGTTTGTTATCAACAGCACTTCTGTATACTATAGAAGCAGCTTCCCTAACACTTCTAGGAAGGCCTAATCTTGAAGAATCTCTGTCTAATTCACTTAAAGCAAATGCTAAATTACGTTCTGTTGCACCAGAAATCCTAATTTTTCTTTGCCATTTTCTTAGCCTATACCATTGAGCTCTGTTTCTTGCAGGAATATCTCTACCATAAATATCTTTATTCCTCCAATCAATCATAGTACTAAGACCTTTATCGTGAATAGTGTAAGTAATAGGAGCACCTACTCTTGTACGTTTATCTCTTTGTTCGTGATCAAACGCTCTCCATTCAGGACCCATATCTACAAGATTTTCATCAATAACTAAACCACAGCTACCACAAACTACTTCTGCTCTCTCATAATCTCCAATTAAGTTTTCAGAACCACATTCTGGACAATGAGTTTGTTTATCACTTTCTAAGACATCTGCAGACAATCTTTCTTTTTGAACAGATTTTCCAGATTTAGAATCCTGTTCTTTTACCTTTTTCTTCGTGGTTTATTCCCCCTTTTATTGAATCTTTTTTTATTATTTTTTGATATGAAAATTTTCTCTCCATAATTTTTTTTGATTTCATCAGTATCAACTGACCTATATAAGTTTATAGATACATAAGGATTTTTAGTTGGACCAAAAACGTTATTAACTTTTCCAATCTTTTTTTTATTGCTATTTAAAACAAGAGTACCAGGATTTGGAACTAATGAAGATTTAACAATTAGTTTGCCTGAATTGGCAATATGCATACTGTTTCCTAAAAATTTCATAAAATCAATCAAATAAAAAAATTATATATTACATACAATAATATCTTAGTTATTATATATAAATGTTTCGGTAACTATTTATATAAAAAATCTTCAATATTTAAATAATTTACTATTTAAATTAAAAGGCAAATCTACTTCAAATTAGTAATTTGACTTAATGAAATGCCTTGGTTGACCATTGAAATATACTCAGATTCTTTAAGTTTTATATTAAGTGTTTCAAAAATAACATCTTTAAACAAAGTTTTCTCAATAACTACAACACCATTTTCATCTCCAAAGAAAAAGTCATTATTAGCTATTTTTCTTCCATCAACATTAATAAAATCATTAAATTCTCCTAAACCTAAAGGAGATCCTGCATTTGAAACATTATTTAATGCAAAAATTGGAAATTCTAAATCATATAAGACATCCACATCTCTACAAGATCCATAAATTGCACATGCTTTAACACCTTTTTCAATAGCTGCAAGTGATGCGATTTCTCCCCAAATAGCTGATTCATCACTATCAACTAATATAAATAAAATATTTCCAGCATCAATTTTATCAATAGCTATTGCTGATGTTCCCCAATCATCATGGTTTGTTTTACAAGTAAAAATTTTACCATATGTTTTTTGATTATTAATAGAATCTAAATTATAAATAGCTGGTGATTTTTTAGCTATTTTTAAATATGCATCAGAAAATTGGCATGATGAAACATTGTCTAGTAGAAACTTTAAAGTATAATATTCTTTAAAGTTGCTTTCATCAGATTTTAAGTTTAAATCATCAATAGTAACATTATTTAACTTAATATTATCTATTGATAAGTTTTTTATAAAAGTTTCTTTGTGTTTTTTATTAATTAGAGGATTAGGGGAAAATTTATCATTCATGAAATCACCAAAATAAATATAATATTACATATGTTTTTATGGATTATAAATTGTGACTGTCAATTTGTTAGTTGGGTTTTTTTATCAAAAATTATTATTTTTATAATTTCTTTATTTTTTTTTGATTTTTGTGCTTTGTGCACGTGTTTTTTTTAAAAATAAGCTTAAAAAAGTTTATATAGGCGGAGAAACATATTATTAAGTATGTACCTCGAAAAAATATGCTCTCCAATTAGTAATTTGTCTGATGTTCAATATAAATTTTGCTTTCCAGGATTGGAAAAACGTGAAAAACAAAGTAAATTTAGTGTTGATAGAAGTGTTTATACGAATGATAGTCGTTATTATGCTTATAATAATAGTTTTTGTAAGCATTGTTTCTCTCGTGATCTGATTAAACATGGTTTTAATTCTAAAATGTTGATTTCAGTTGATGGTGATGAAAATCATATTTTTGTTCAAAAGTATTTATGTAAAAAATGCGGTAAAATTTCTCAAACAGAATTTCAAGATGAATATGATCCTTATTGTAATTTTTCTAATAATACATTAAATAAATCTAAAGAAACTATGTCATTAGAACGTGTATCATTAAGAAATCTGTCAAAAAATCATAAAACATTTAATAACATTAAAATTTCTCATGAAACAGTTAGAAAATCATTAATATTAAATTCTAATTTATATTACATAAATACTGATGTTGAATTATCTAACTATTATGGATATGATGAGCAATGGGTTAAAATTAATAAAAAATGGCAATATAGATGCGTAATATTCGATTTAATCAATAATGTTCCTATTGCAGAGGAATTAACTGATAATTTAAGCAAAAAATTCATTAAAAATTTTATTGATAAAAATATACCTCCACACAAAAGAAAATTCATTGTAACAGATTTAAAAAAAGAATATGATAATATAATGCGTCAATTAGGTTTTGATCACCAATACTGTACTTTTCATTTAAATTTAAACATAAATAAAAATTTAACTACTTTTTACAATAAAGCAAAAAACAAATACATAAAAGAATTAAAAAACAATGATCCTGAAATGTCAAAAACAGAAATAGATGAACTTGTAGATGAAAAATTAAAAACTATTAAAAAGGAAATAAACGAATATAAACAATGGTTCTGGCAACTATTCCAATTTAAAACATATGGTGAAGCATTAGAATTTATAGAAGAAATAAAAGAAAAATTGCCTGAATTTCCAGAGATATTAGGAGATTATTTGAAAAATAATTTCATGCCCATTTATAAAAAATTCTTAGTTTTCCTCAAAAAAGAACATAAAACAAAAGCATGCCAAACAAATAATAAAACAGAAAATTATATTGGCAACATAATGCCTAAATCATACAAAAAGAAATTTAGAACAGAAATAGGCCTCATGACACAAATAAAACACAGAATAAAAAATTGGATAAAAAACCGAAAAACCCAACTAACAAATTGACAGTCACTATAAATTTTGATATGTTATCTATTTATATTATTAAAATCAAATAATACCACAAGGTATTTTTATAAAAAATACTGTAGAATCAGAGTTTAAGATTATTATTTTATTAATTACTTCAATTTTATTAATTAATTTAAAGAACAAATGGTGAAAAAGAATATTAAATGAAAAATAGCTGTTATAAAGGAAGAATTATTACATTAAATATTATATTACGTGAATGGAATCACAAGCTATTTTAAAAAAGCAACATTGTTCTTATATTAAATCTAGAAGCTCTTTTTGAATTAAAGTGCCCTTTTTAGGGTAGAAATGATTATCGTATAATTTATGCAAATTATTCTAATATACTAATAAATTGCCTAAAAATAATATTTTTAGAAAAATAAATTATCCCTTAATAGTTAAGCTTAGGAGGCTTAAAAATGGGAAAAGGAGAAGAATTAACTACAACTAAATATCTTATTTATGCTGAAATTAATGCTAATGGAATCGTTGAAAAACCTGATGTAGTTGGAGCTGTTTTTGGACAAACTGAAGGACTTTTAAGTAACGATTTAGATTTAAGAGAATTACAAAGAACTGGAAGAATTGGCAGAATACAAGTAATTATACATGCAAACAGTGGACGAGCAAAAGGAGAAATAGTAATACCTTCAAGTTTAGATAGAATTGAAACCGCTATACTTGCAGCATCTCTTGAAACAATAAACAGAGTAGGTCCATGTGAAGCTAAAATAAAAACAACACATGTAGAAGATGTAAGAGCAGTCAAAAGACAACAAGTTGTTAATCGTGCCAAAGAAATTTATAAAGGTATGATGGAAACTGTTACTCCAGCAAACATGAAAATGATTGAAGAAGTAAGAGAATCCATGAGAGTACATGAAATCTCTGAATATGGAGATGAAAAATTACCTGCAGGACCAAATATACATACTTCTGATGCAATTATTGTTGTTGAAGGTCGTTCTGATGTTTTAAACTTATTAAAATATGGAATAAAAAATACTGTAGCTGTTGAAGGAGTTAATGTACCTCAAGCTATTGGTAATTTAAGTAAAAAAAGAACTACCACAGTATTTGTAGATGGAGATCGTGGTGGGGAATTAATTTTAAAAGAACTCTTACAAATTGGAGATATCGATTATATTACTCGTGCTCCAAAAGGTAAAGAAGTTGAAGATTTAGAAAAAGAAGAAATTTTCATAGCTTTAAGAGATAAAGTTCCTACAGAACAATTTTTAGCAAACAATACAGAAATTTCAGCAGCTATCAAAGATACTAAAAAAGATGACACACCAGTCAAACAAAATAGAAAACCAAAATATAATAAAAAAGAAAAACCAGTAGAAATAGAAATAGAACCTGTTCCTACAGAAGAAGTAGAAATCGAAGATGATGAAACTGCTTTAATGAAAGATATGCTAAAAGAAATTGAAGGTAGTGGAACTGGAACTTTACTTGATCAAGCATTAAATGTTACTAAAGAAGTTAAAGTTGAAGAAATCTATGATGAATTAAAAGCTATGGATGAAAGTGCTGAAACAGTAATTTTTGATGGAATTATTAGTCAAAGATTAGTCGATATTTCATCTTTAAAAGGTGTTAAGAATCTTGTGGCTTTTAAATCTATGAATATTGTTAAAAAACCAGATAATCTTAAAATAATTACTATGGATTAATTTTTTAACTAATATTTTTTTTAAAAAATATTAAAAATATAACGAATATGATAAAATGAAATATAATACTCAGGCAAATTTATCAAATGAACACGTGCCTAAAACAGCATACAATCTTCCTTTGTTTAATGAAGAAGGAAATAAAAGAAATATTTTAGAAATATTTGATTTTAGAGAAATGACTGAAGATTATTTAGTTGATTTAGAAATCAGAAATTATTCTAAAAACACTATCAAAACTTACACATCAATAATAGGAACATTTTTTGAATATTTAAAAAAAGAAGATAAACTATACAGTGATAAAGATTTTTTAAGATGTTTTAGACGTTATATTCAATTATTAAAAAGAGATTTAGAAGTTAGTCAAAATTATATTTATCTTGTAACAGTTGTTTTAAAAAAATTTCTTGAATTTAATAAATTAAATTTTTTAGAAGATGTTGAATCTCCAAAGAGAACAAAATCTCTTCCAAAATCTTTAAATGAAAAAGAAGTAAATGATTTAATAAAATCAATTACATGGAATATAAAAATAGATAGTAAAACATCTATTAAATTTAGAATAAGAGACAAATTAATTTTAACTATATTATACTCCTCAGGTTTACGTATATCTGAATTAATAAATCTTAAACTTAAAGATATTGATTTTGATGAAAGGATTATGAGAATAAGAGGTAAAGGAGATAAAGATAGAGTAGTTTTATTTGATGAAAAAACAAAAGAGTTAATGGAAAAATATATTGATATTAGAAATAATAATAATGAATATCTTATTTTAAATAAGTTTAATAATCCAATAAGTGCAAGATATATTCAAGTCATGATAAAAAAATATGCTAAAAAAGCTGGAATTACTAAACCAATAACTCCCCATATATTGAGACATTCGTTTGCAACTCATCTTTTGAAAAATGGAGTAGATATTAGAGTAATTCAACAATTATTAGGCCATACTAGTCTTTCTACTACTCAGATTTATACAAGTGTAGATATGGATACTATAAAGTCTTTATATGATAAAGCAAAAATGTAACTACATATAATAAAATTTAAAAAGAATTTAATGTGAAATAAAATGATTTCAAAAATTTCAACTTTAATGGGAGAGCTTAGTTATATATTAGCTCAAAAAGCAGGCAAAAAAGGGAGTGCATTACCTGGAAAAGTAGCTATGAAAATTAAACCAGATGTTTTAGATGATTTAATAGTAAAATGTGATAAAACAGCTATTATAACTGGAACAAATGGAAAAACTACAACAAATAACTTAGCAAATCATGTTTTCTCAGGAAATAATAATGAAGTAATATCTAATTTAAATGGATCTAATATGCTTCAAGGAGTAATAAGCCCTTTTTTGATAGATAAAAAAAATAAATATGATTGGGGAATTTTTGAAGTAGATGAAGGTTCTATGTGCGATGTCACCCAATTTATTGATGCAGATTATATAATTTTAACAAATTTTTTTAGAGATCAACTTGATAGATATGGAGAAGTTGAAAACACTATTCAAATAGTACATGATTCTATAAAAAATGAAAATGCTACATTAATTTTAAATGCAGATAGTCCTAGTAGCTTATATTTTAGTGATTTGAAAAATAAAAAAGTATATTATAGCTTGGGAGAAACTAAATTTGCAAAAGAAGAACAAACTGTTGCAGAGTCTGTAGTTTGTCCAAAATGTGAAAGTAAATTAGAATATGAATATATAAACTATGGAAACATGGGGAAATTTTCTTGTCCAAATTGTGGTATTAAAAATCCAGAAGCAGATTATATAATTACTGATGTTACATTAAAAGCAGAATCATATGATTTTACAGTGAAAGATAAAAAAGAATCTGCAGAAATTGATTTACATCTTCTTGGAATTTATAATTTATATAATGCTCTTGGAGTAATAACTTTAGCTCGAGAAAATAACTTTAGCTATGATTTAATAAAAAAACAAATCGAAAACTTTGAATATAAACTAGGAAGAATGGAAACAATAGATCTTGGTTTTACTGAAGTAGTGTTAGTTTTATCTAAGAATCCTATAGGATTAAGTGAAGTCTTCTCAACAATTAATTATGATAAAAGTAAAAAATCATTAATGTTTATTATGAATGATTACAGTCCTGATGGAACTGATGTTTCATGGATATGGGATGCATATTTTAAAGAAGCAGTAAATATAAAAAATGTAGATAATTTTTATTGTGTTGGAACCAGAGCTGAAGAAGTAGCTATGCGTTTAAAATATGAAGAGTTTCCTATAGATAAAATTAAAATTTATCATTCACAAAATAGATTTGATCTTCAACTTCCAAACCATGATTTTTTAAATGAAGATAATGATAAAAAATATCTTATTGCTACATTTACAGCACTACCTGAAGTTAGAAAAGAACTTATGAGAATGAAAGAAGGCAAGTGAAAAATATGGAATTAAACATTTTAGATATGTATTCAGATACATTAAATATCTATGGAGATATAGGTAATTTAATAAGCATTAAGAAAAGATGCGAGTGGAGAGGTATTGAAGTTAATCAAGAAAGTTTTTCAGTTGGCCAAGAAAATAATTTAGATTATGAAAATGTTGACATGGTTTTAATTGGAGGAGGATCTGATAAAAGTCAAGCTGCTGTTTCAAATGATTTATTAAAACAAAGAAATGATTTAGAAAATTATATAGAAAATGATGGTGTTTTACTAGCTATATGTGGTAGCTATCAAATGTTTGGAAATAAATATTCTAGTTTTAATGAAAATAGCATTCCTTGTCTTGAAATTTTTGATATGGAAACTATTGCTCAAGAAGAAAGACTAACTGGAAACATATTAATAGAAAATTCTTTAGGATTAAGACCTAGAACATTAGTTGGCTTTGAAAATCATGGAGGTCGTACTTATCATAAATATGATGTTCTTGGAAATGTAGAAGTAGGATATGGAAATAATGATGAGTCTAAAGAAGAGGGACTTTCATATAAAAATTTTATTGGTACTTATTTACATGGTGCATTCTTACCTAAGAATCCACACATGGCAGATCATCTTATTTTAAATGCACTGAAAAATAAATATGATATTGATTCATTAGAACCATTGAATGATGATATTGAACTGCAAGCTCATGATTTTATGGCTAATAAATTATTAAAATCAAAAAAATAATTTCGAAAATATTTATAATATATAAATTTCAAATAAATAATTGTTAAACTAATTTAGAATTGGAGGAAAACATGTACTCAAATATTAATAACTTTTTTGAATTAAGAGAAAATGTATTTAACAAAATTCATGGCTCTAATACACTTACTAAAATATTTTTAGCTTTCATAATGGCAGGCATTACTGGAATTATGGCACAAATAATAATTCCGCTTCCATGGACACCTGTACCAATTACAGGACAAACTTTCGCTGTTTTAATAGCAGGTTTATTTTTAGGAAAAAAATATGGTGCTTTAAGCCAAATATTATATATTCTTATTGGAATTTCTATAATTCCATGGTTTGGAGGAATGACTGGAGGAATTGAAACTTTACTTGGTTCTACAGTTGGATATTTCTTCGGATTTGTTCTTGCATCTTATTTTATTGGTTATATTAGTGAAAATTATGCAGATTCACGTAACTTTTTAAAAATGACTGCAACTGTTGGAATTGCAAATTTTGTATTAATTTATGTTCCTGGTTTAATAGGTTTAGCTATTTGGAGTTATACCACTCAAGGAATTATTTTAAATCCTATGGATTTAATTATAATGGGTTTTGCACCTTTTATTATTGGA